>JBEAMP010000101.1:0-14634 GCA_041165905.1 Actinomycetota bacterium | reverse complement strand
GTTGATTGCCAAACTTGTAAATTCTTAAACGCCAGAAATGCTTTAGATTAGAAGTTTTATTCTTCTTCAGCAATTTCAGATTTCCGCTTAGTGGCATACATATCCACATACTCTTGACCGGACATGCTCTGAATTTTGCGCATAATTTCATCGGTCACATCTCGCAGCGTATTCATATCCGTGGAATCGCCTGTGAAGTACATCGGTTCGCCAAATTGCATCTTTACTCGTTTGATATTTGGCACCAACTTTCCAGTTGGCTGAATTTCATGAGTATTAAACATAGCTACCGGAATTACTGGCGCTCCTGATTCCATTGCTAAACGCGCTATTCCAGTGCGACCTTTATATAAACGACCATCTGGCGAACGCGTACCTTCAGGATAAATTCCTAAACAATCACCTTCAGCCAAAATCTTTAAACCGGTAAGAAGGGCTGCTTCAGAACGACGGCCACCACTTCGATCAACCGGAACTTGTCCAAGTGCGATGAAAGTTAATTTTTGGATAAAACCTTTGATGCCTGGAGAATTGAAATATTCTGCTTTGGCAAGGTAAGTAACTTTGCGTGGCACTACCAACGGCATAAATACAGAATCGCTAAATGAAAGGTGGTTACTTGCCAAGATGCATGGGCCGGTCGCCGGAACATGGCGAAGACCCTTTACCTTTGGGCGAAATGCCAAGAGCAGTACTGGTGTAAGTAGCGCTCTAAGTGTTCCGTAGGGAACCTTTGTCGGTATCTCTGCCATGTGCGCAAGTATGCCACCATGAGCCATGAGCATTAAATGGGGCGTATTAGGCACCGGTGGCATCGCTCGTGAGTTCGTCTCCGATGTCATGACACATACTGAGATGACAGTAAGTGCAATTGGTTCGCGAAATCTGGAAAAGGCAAACTCATTTATTCCAGGTATCAAAGGTTATGGAAGCTATGAAGATTTAGTTAATTCAGATGTTGATGCAATTTATGTTGCAACTCCTCATCAAATGCATTGTGAAAATACATTACTTGCATTAAATGCTGGAAAGCCTGTGCTTTGCGAAAAACCATTCTCTGTAAATGCTTACGAAGCAAGATCAATGGCTGATACAGCTAAGGGTAAGAATCTTCTACTTATGGAGGCAATGTGGACCAGGTATTTGCCACATATACAGAAAGTTCGTGAACTTTTACCTGAACTTGGCGAAGTCAAAAATATTCAAGCAGATCATGGCCAATCATTAATGCATATCAAACGTTTAACAGATCCAAATTATGCAGGTGGTGCGCTTTTGGATTTGGGAATTTATCCAATTTCATTTGCATTTATGGTCCTCGGTAAACCGGAGAAAATTACCGCCAAAGGCGTAATTGAAAATGGCGTCGACTTACAAAGTAGCGCCATCTTTGAATATTCCGGCGGTAGACAGGCAGTGATAAACACAGTTATGAATGCTAAATCACCAACTACTGCCTCAATCAATGGAACAAGAGCACGATTGGAATTATCTACTAGCTTTTATAGACCGACAGATATGCGCCTAATTTATGATGATGGACGTATAGTTGAATTCAAAAATGAGTATCGTGGTCATGGATTGCGTGAACAAGCGATTTATTTTGAAAAAATGTTAATCTCTGGGAAGAAAGAATCGCCACTTCTTCCAATGTCTGAAACTGTTGAAATTATGGAGTGCTTAGATGAGATTAGAAATCAAATTGGTTTGAAATACCCGTTTGAAAAATAACTAATTTAAATTCGAGCTAAGTCAGCAACTCCAACTAATCCAGCATCATTTCCCAAGGTAGCTGCCACCAATTTAGGTGATGGATGTTTGCCAGAAAATGGCATCTTTCGCTCCATATTTGCTCGGGTTGGTTCTAAAAGAATTTCGCCTGCATCTACTACTCCACCGCCAATGACCACGATTGCTGGATCCAAAATTGCACTCAAAGATGCGATACCTGCGCCTAACCATTGCGCAGTTGTATTAAATGCAGCTAACGCAACTACATCTCCTGCCCTGGCAGCTTCAGTTACATGGTGACCCTTTAAGCCTTCGATAGTTCCGTCGCCGAGCGCTAATAAATTTCTAGCAATATCAGGGGTTGCCGCTATCGCCTCACGAACATGTCTCATAAGACCGCTGCCAGATGCATATTGTTCGAAACAACCACGTGCACCACAGCCACATAAATGACCTTCTGGAACTACTCTCATATGGCCAATTTCTGCAGCTACGCCAAATGCTCCTCGATGTAACTGACCATTTACAACAATTCCCGCACCGATTCCGGTGCCAATAGTTAATAGCAACATATGTGCTTCGCCACGTCCTGCACCGAAGACTGCTTCACCCCAGGCGGCAGCATTTCCATCATTTTCAATAACAACATCTATGCCGATTAATTTTGTTAATTCATCATCTAAATTAACGCCATTCCAACCAGCGATATTTGGAGTGGCCAACATAGTTTTTCGATCTGAAGAAACAAAACCTGCCGCCGATACACCAACTGCTCTCACTTTGTAATTACGCATTAGATCTAGAGCTACGTCAGCAATTGTTTTTGTTAATTCAACGCCACCTTGACGTGGAGTATCGCGTCGAGCTTTCTCTAAAATATTTCCAGATTCATCAACAACTCCACCAAGAACTTTGGTGCCGCCGACATCGATGCCTATAGTTAAATTAGTTGAATTTCCTGTTAGCGACATTAACCTTCGATTTTCTCTTTTAGCTCTTCCAGAGCCGCTTTAATTGTGCCGAGCTCTGCAGTTTCAAGCATAGTTTTTGGAATTGGCATTGAGACATCAGTACTTAATTCGTAAATTACCTCTGTTTCATCGCCAATAGATTTAACAAAATAGGTGCCATCCATCTTGGTAAGTAAATCGGCATCAACCAAGGTAAATGAGACTTTCCCTGGAGCACCGCTCCAGTCGTAATCTAAAGTCGGCTTATCGCGAAGCATTCCCGCCTCAATGGTTAATTGGATGCGGACTGGGCGGCCCTGATCGTCACTGGTTTCGACCTTTGCGCCTTTGATGCTGCGTGACCAGGTTGGGTAACTGGCGATATCAAAGAGGACCTTACGCACCTCATCCGCGCTTGCTTCGATAAGAATCTTGGAACTTGTCATGGCGCAAAGGCTACCTTTGTGAGCGGGCGACCGCTAGCGTTTGCGCCATGAACGAAATCACCATCCCGGCTTTAGTCCCTTTTCCTACCGAAGGAAATCTCACTAAGTTAATTGCAGACCGATCATGGTTTGAACCATCTCGAGTTATTCTCTCAAAACCTCTCGGAGATGGATGGGCACCAGTTACTGCTCGTGAATTTGAAACCGAAGTGCGCGAAACTGCTAAAGGTTTAATTGCTGCTGGAATTCAAGCTGGCGATCGCGTTGGCATCATGGCACGCACTAGATACGAATGGACAGTTCTAGATTTTGCAATTTGGTATGCCGGCGCAGTTTCTGTTCCTATCTACGAAACATCATCTGCCGAACAGATTGATTGGATTTTAAATGATTCACATGCAGTCGGATTGATTGTTGAAACTCCTGCAAATCGCGAATTGGCACAGAGCGTGCTACCAAGTCATACCAAACATGTTTGGACAATTACGGAGGATGCACTTGGTGTTTTGAGAAATACAGGTTCTCATATAAGCAATGACGAAGTCGAAAATCGTCGTAATTCGTTAACTCCAGAATCTTTAGCAACATTGATTTACACATCTGGCACAACTGGTAAACCAAAAGGTGTACAGCTAACACATGGAAATTTCTTATCAGAGTGTGGAAATGTTGTTAATGCTGCGGCAGATTTATTTATGAAACCTGGCGGCTCTACTCTGCTCTTCTTACCTGTCGCACACGTATTTGGTCGCATGGTGCAAATTGGCGCAATTTATGCTGGCCTACATATGGCACATTGCGCAGATGTCCAAGGTCGATTAATGCAAGATATCGGATCATTTAAACCGACATTCGTTTTGGCAGTTCCTCGAATATTTGAAAAGGTTTATAATGGTGCAGAAGCTAAAGCAGATGCTGCAGGCAAAGGAAATATCTTTAGAAAAGCTGCCGCTGTCGCCATTAAATATAGCCAGGCAAAAGATGCCGGCAGTATTCCACCAGCTCTTCGTGCACAGCATGCGCTATTTGATGCGCTGGTTTACAAGAAGATTCGCCATATTTTGGGTGGCAATGTTGAGGCTGCGATTAGCGGCGGCGCAGCACTTGGTACTCGTTTAGGACATTTCTATCGTGGTGCTGGAATTAGAATTCTTGAAGGTTATGGATTAACTGAGACAACTGCCGGCGCCACACTTAACTTAACTCAAGCGCAGAAAGTTGGATCTGTCGGTAAGCCAATTCCAGGCACTTCAATTCGAATTGGAGAAGATGGCGAAGTTCTAATTAAGGGTCCGATTGTGATGCGCGGATACTGGCAGAATGATTCAGCCAACAAGGAAGTTTTTGATGGTGAGTGGTTTAAATCTGGCGATATTGGCGAACTAGATTCTGAAGGATTCCTAACAATCACAGGTCGCAAAAAGGAACTGATTGTTACTGCCGGTGGCAAGAACGTAGCGCCAGCAGTACTTGAAGATCGCTTACGCGCACATCCATTGGTATCGCAATGCATGGTCGTTGGTGACAATCAACCGTATATCGCAGCGCTAGTGACTATCGATACTGATGCTTTAAAATCTTGGATTGTAAATAATAAGAAAGAGGGGGCATCCCTATCTGATTTAACTCGCGATCCTGATTTGATTGCTGTTATACAAACAGCGGTCGATGAGGCCAATAAGGCGGTAAGTCGTGCAGAATCAATTCGCAAATTCACAATTCTTGATAAAGATTTCACCATTGCTGGTGGACAACTAACTGCCAAGCTTTCGGTTAAGCGCCATGTTGTCGCAAAAGAATTTGCAAAGGAGATTGCAGAGCTCTACCAGGATTGATCTGGCGAGAGATTTACATGATTCATTAGCCCAGGAGTTAGTAGCAATCGGCTATAAGTTAGATTTACTTATAGCCGATTTGCCATTTAGTAGCCGCGCTAAGACCAGAGAAATTAGAGATTTAGTTTCTGCCGCTACAGACCAAGTCCGTAAAGAACTATTTGCTCTAAGAGCAATTGCTGAAAATCCCGTAACTCAAATAAATAGATCTGCTGCACCACTTTCACTAGATATACAGGGAGATCCATCTACCTTAGATTTAAGAAAATTACGGATCGTTAAAGAATTAGTACTAAATGCTGCCAGCCATTCAAAAGGGCGCAAAATTAGATTAGAGATTACGGATCACTCTTTAATCGTTTCCGACGATGGAATTGGGTTATTCGGTATCTCTGAATTGGTCGATGAATTAGGCGCCCAACTTGAGATTTCTTCTACCAAAGCGGGCACAAAAGTGGAGATACATTTCCCATGAAACTATTAATAGTAGATGATCATCAAATCGTGCGTGAGGGCATTGCAAATATTGCCAAACGAGAAGGAATTGAAGTAGTTGGCGAGGCGCAAAATAAAGAAGAGGCAATTGCGCTTATTGCAGCAACTACACCAGATGTTGTAACAGTAGATCTATCTTTACCAGATGGCAGCGGTTTAGAGATTGTCAGATTTGCTCGTCGTAATGATCAAAAAATTGGAATAGTGGTTATTTCAATACTGGATGATGATTCAAATTTAATTGCTTGCATGAACGCCGGAGCAAGTGGTTTTGTTTCAAAGACTGCAAATCTTGAAGATATTCTTAGCGCCATTTGTAGCGCTCATCGATCTCCCCTTTCATTTACTAGTAGAGGGCTAATTAGAGCAGTCAATTCCAGAGTGTTTAGAGGCACATTGACTCCTAGAGAGATTGAAATTCTCTCTAAATTATCATCTGGATTAAAAGGTGAAGAACTAGCAGGAGAGCTATTCATTACTGAATCAACTTTAAAAACTCACCTTGGATCGATTTATCGGAAGTTACAAGTAAGAAATAGATCAGGTGCGGTCTCAGAAGGAAAGCGCCGTGGCTTAATCGCTAATTAATTTAATAAATTTGTTTGCCCAGATCTGCCAATCCCACTGTTCGACAGCCCATTTTCGACCTGCTTGTCCAATGGCTTTACGGTCAGTTTCCAATAATTTAATCAAGCCTGCTGCAACTTCATCTGTATCCCTACCATTTACTACTAACCCGGTTAAGCCAGGAGCTACCGCATCGGGTGCACCACCAGAATCACCGGCTAACACTGGCAGAGCGCAGGCGCTTGCTTCTAAATAGACAATTCCAAGACCTTCAACTTCTAACCCAGCCATTCTGGAACGAGATGGCATGGCAAAAATATCTCCTACGCAAATGTATTTAGTTAAATCTTCATGTTGAACGCGACCAGTAAATGAAACATGGTTTTGTAAGGAACGTTCTGCTATCAAATTATCTAATGCTTTTCGATATGAACCAGTTCCGACAAATAGTAAATGAGCCTTTGGATGGCTTTTCAAAACCCGAGGAAGCGCTTTGATTAATTGATCTTGCCCTTTGCGTGGCACCAATCTTCCGACTGAAACAATTACCTCTTTCTCGGTTAAACCCAATTCAGATCTCAACTTTGTTGCATCAATTGGTTTGAAAACTTGGGTATCAATTCCGGGGGAAATTTGCACCATGGCATTTTTTGCGCGCGTTGTTAATGGCTTTGATATCTGAGATTTTGTATAGGAGCCAAGGTAAGTCAAATGATCGACTGAATTACCTATCAAACGCATCAATAAATTAAACAGCGGAACTTTTGCCCACCAGACCTCATGACCATGTGTAATAGCAATTTTTTTAGGGACATTTAGGAACTTACTCATTAGAGCAAGCGGCGCAGCCGCTCCGAATACCAAAGCTTGAGGATGTTCCGCATTAATAACATTTCTCACGGCCATTATTACACGTGGAGTCGGAAGCAACATCTTGGATTTATCTCTAATTACTTTTACGCCAAAATCCTCCAACCATTTTGCGTCATATGTAGCGGTATCGCCTTGTTGAGATGTGTAAACAATCACCGAATCCTTTGGAAGTCGTTCCACTAATCCGTGAATAAAAGTTTCGATGCCGCCTGCACGTGGCCCAAAATCATTTGTCACAAAAAGTGTCGCGAATGGCTTTGATTGCATGTTTCTACCCTACTATTTCGCCGTGCACACAGTCGCCACATTGGTTATGGGTCAGGATGGTTCTACCTCAAAAGATGGCTCCTCTGCAGGGGTTTCCACCAATACAGATCGTGAGCGATTCTTAAAGCGTCGCAGAGAATTCGATTGCATCATCATCGGAGGAAATACAGCTCGCGCAGAGCGATATGCAATTACTCCTTGCCCACTAATTGTTATTTCTAGACATAAATCAAATGTATTACTCACAAATCCAAATGCGGTTTGGTGGAATCTTGATCCTGAAGAGGCTCTTATAAAAGCTAAACGAGAATTTGGTCCAGATGTTCTGATTGAAGCTGGTCCATCACTATTACTAGAATACTTAAAAGCTGGATTGGTAGATCAGTTGGAAATTTCAATAACCCCAATTACCGGCGGAGATCATCTTATTGATTTAAATGAAGCCCTTCGTGGTTTCGAAATAACTGAAGACAAGCAAGTTGAAGAGACTCGCTTTGTTACTGCTAAAAAGCGCTAATTAGAGCAACGCCTATTACGGCTGCGATGCCACCGATGTATTGAGCTTTATGTAATCGTTCATGCAAAATAAAAAATGCAAGCAAAACTGTAAATACTGGATATAAGGCGCCGAGAACCATACTGATAGCAACTGGTCCAATATTTACAGCAAGTCCAAGAGCGGCATTTGCTGCAAAGTCAGCAATACCTACGAAAATTAATGAAGGCAAATTTTTGCGGCCAAGTCCGCCAAAGCCCTTTTTTCGAATTGCAATTGCAATAGTTACAAATGCAGTAGCAATTCTCATGCAGACCATTGTCAAAATAGGCGCTTCAGCTGCACCAATTGCCATAAAGGTAAGTGCACTTCCAAAACCTAATGCAGCCCCGCCTGCAAGCAGTAATGGCTTTAATGAAACTCCTTGTGAAAATTCTGGACCACTTGTTAAAAATCCACCAACAATTGCCAAGGCACATCCGATTGCAGTTAACGTGCTCATGGTCTCTCCGCCAATTAACGCCACAGACATTGGAATCAAAACCGATAATGAACTAATTGGTGAAACCACACCCATGCGTCCAGTTGATAAACCGGCATAAAGACAGATCAAACCGATATAACCAAGTAATCCAGCTGCTGCACCAGCAAAGAAGATCTTTGCAGTAACTTGTGTTTCTCCAACTGCAATTGTTAAGGCAAAACCAAAAACCAAGCTAATTAATTGGGTGGCACCTAAAACACTAATTGCTGGATAGCGTTTTGAGATTCTGCCACCTTCAAAATCCGAAGAACCCCAAAGAGCCGCAGATAACAATGCTAATAGGCTCGCCATGCGGAGAACTTATCTCATATATCCCTAATTTTCCCCATTGGTTTGAGAAAATTGGGGCATGAATGAAGAGCAATTTAATCAAGCCATCGCCCTTCTTTCGAATTTCAAGCCACGAGTTGAAATCACTTTAGATGAAATTCCAGCACCACAAAAATTAGCGAAGTTTGCTTATGCACTAAGCGCCGATGTATCAAATGGCTTAATTGGTGATGCTGAGGCCGAACTTGCAAATGGCAGATTCGTAATTTTGCACGAACCGGGTGGTCAAGACACTTGGGAAGGTGAATACCGTTGCGTTACTTTTTTAAATGCGGATTTAGAAACTACTGAAGCTGAAGATCCATCACTTCCAGAACATGGTTGGACATGGTTAATGAAAGCTTTGGAAGATAATGGTTGCCAATATGCAGCACCTAGTGGCACCGTCACTAGAGCGATTAGCCATTCTTTTGGAAAACTATCAACTGCTTCCGATGGTGGCGAAATTGAGATTAGAGCATCCTGGAGTCCCATAATTTCAAAACCTGAAGATCTAGTCGGACATTTAGAAGCTTGGTGCAATCTGCTGGCAGAGATTTCATATCTCCAACCAATCCCAGAGGGAGTTGCAAGTTTTAGAAGATGAGTGAGGCGGAGGTAGTAATAACACCGCTTCTCTCCCCAGCAGGTGGCGTTCCAGAAATTATTGAAAGTGATGCGGCTTTAAAGAGCGCCATCGCGAAATTAGCTTCAGGAAGTGGCCCAATTGCAGTTGATGCTGAGAGAGCAAGTGGTTACAGATATTCAGCTCGCGCCTATTTAATTCAAATTAAGCGAAATAGAGATATCTTCTTAATTGACCCGATTCCTTTTACGCAAGCTAATTCGCCGCTAATTAAAGAGCTAAACAAGGTAATTCAAAGTGATGAAGTGATTCTTCATGCCTCTACTCAAGATCTACCCTGCTTGCGTGAATGGGGCTTAAATCCCCTAAAATTATTTGATACTGAATTAGGTGCAAGACTTGCTGGTTTACCAAGAGTTGGTCTTGGCGCATTGGTAGAACATTTTTTCCAACAATCACTTGCGAAAGAGCACTCTGCCGTTGATTGGTCTTTGCGTCCGCTAAACAAAGAGTGGATCAATTACGCAGCACTTGATGTCGAATTACTAATTGAAATTCGCGAAGATATTGCAAAGCTCTTACAAGATAATGGAAAACTAGATTGGGCGCTATCAGAATTTCAGAGCATCCTTGCTGCGCCACCTGCTGCCCCAAGAGAAGACCCTTGGCGCAGAACTTCTGGAATGCATAAAATCAGAAAACGTGAACATTTAGCAGTTGTTAGAGAGCTCTGGCTTGCAAGAGATGCAATCGCCTCAAAAGCAGATGTCGCCCCAGGTCGTTTACTTTCAGATAATGCGATCACTGAATTGGCAGTTCATTCACCACTTACAACTAAAGCTTTTCAGAAAACTTTAAAACCAATTGGGCTTCGACCACGTTGGATGGAAAATGTAAATGTTTGGATTGATGCAATCACCAAGGCGCAAAGTGTCGAATTGCCTCAAATGCGTTTAAGCGGTGATGGCATGCCGCCGATAAAGCAATGGCGCGAGAAATTTCCAGAACGTTATGCCCCACTTACACATGCGCGTGAAGCAGTTAATCAGCGAGCGCTTGAATTAAATATGCCGGCTGAGAATTTAATTACGCCAGAATTTGTTAGAAGAGTTTGTTGGGATCAGACCCGCCCTGAACTCTCTGTTGTAACTGAGAAGCTTTTAAAACTTGGCGCTAGAAGTTGGCAGATCGAACAGGTCGCGCCCCTTTTAACCCATGCTTTGACTCAGATCGAGCCGCTACCTGAGCCGCTCCAGGAGCTTGCGAGCGCGGAAGAGCCTTAAAAAAGAGTGACGAATTACGCAACGAAAAAGTTGCGTAATTGAAAAGCACGATATAGAGTTTGGCTCATGCTAAATACCTTTGTGATCGCGCTTCGTGAGGGCCTAGAGGCGAGCCTAATTATCGGCATTTTGATGGCCTACCTTGTTAAAAGCGGTCGTAGCCACCAAGCTCGTTCAATCTGGGTTGGTACAGGTTTAGCAGTCGTACTCTCATTGGCCTTTGGCGCCATCCTCTCCTTTACCAGCGCGACTCTTACTGACGAGCAAGAGGAGCTATTTGCAGGTCTGACTGGCTTAGCCGCGGTTGGCTTAGTTACCTGGATGATCTTCTGGATGAAGTCTGCCTCTAAATCAATCCGCAAAGAACTTGAAGATCGCGCATCAAGCGCACTTAGCGCTAGCGGTTTAGCAATCGCAGCATTCGTTGCGGTAATTCGCGAAGGTCTTGAGACCTCTCTATTTTTATACACCACATTCCGCTCAGGTACCGATGCATTTACCGGCACAGTCGGCTTAGTTCTGGGGCTAATTACTGCAATCGGTCTTGGCTACGGAATCTATCGTGGTGCAATTCGATTTAATCTTTCAAAGTTCTTTGCTATCTCAGGTATCGCTCTGATCTTGGTTGCAGGCAATGTACTTGATTATTCACTTCATGAGCTATCTGAAGTTGGCCTCTTCCCAGAGGGCGCTGCGGGTCGCTTAACTGCGCTCTTCTATGTTCTTGTAACTATGCCGCCATTTATCCGCGACCTAGTTCAAAAGAGCCGCCCAAAGAGCGAAGTGCAGGCTTAAGCGGCCTAATAGCCAAAATCTCTACTCGCGGGTAACCTGTCGGTATGCCTGTTGTATTAGTAGATGCAGTTCGTACTCCATTTGGAAAAGCCGGTTCTTTATATAACGGAACTCGAGCTGATGATTTAGTAATCCGCGCAATTCGCGGCCTATTAGAACGTAATCCGAAATTAAATCCAGCTGATATCGATGATGTCGCAATCGCTGCTGCGACTCAAAGTGGTGATCAAGGTATGAATCTTGGTCGTAGCGCTTCTCTACTTGCTGGAATTCCAAATACTGTTCCAGGATATTCAGTTGATCGTTGGTGCGCTGGTGCGATGACATCTGTAACCACTCTTGCAGGTGCAATCAATATGGGAACTGCAAAGTTTGCAATTGCAGGCGGCGTTGAACATATGGGTAATCACCCAATCGGATCTTTAATGGATCCAAATCCACGTTTTATCGCAGAGAAGATGGTTGATCCAGATGCAATGTCGATGGGCGCAACTGCAGAGAGATTGCACGATAAATTTCCTGCAATTACAAAAGAGCGCGCAGATAAATATTCAGTTGGTAGCCAAGATAAGACTGCTGCTGCTTATGCATCTGGTCGAATTCAAAAAGATTTAATTCCTACTGCAGCGCGCACACCGGAACTTGGTTGGACTGTTGCAACTGTCGATGAACCACCACGTCCTGGCACAACCATGGAAGCGCTCGCAGGACTTAAGACACCATTTCGTCCAGGTGGTCGCGTAACTGCAGGTAATTCATCTGGTTTAAATGATGGCGCAACTGCTGCGCTACTTGCAGATGAAGATGCCGCAATTGCAGCAGGGCTAAAACCAAAGATGCGTTTAGTTACATTTGCATTTGCCGGTGTAGAGCCAGAAATTATGGGTTATGGCCCAGTGCCTGCAACAATAAAAGCGCTAAAGAATGCTAGTTTAAAGATTGAAGATATTGGCGCATTTGAAATTAATGAAGCATTTGCAGTTCAAGTGCTTGCATTCCTAGATCATTTTGGAATCTCAGAAGATGATCCACGCGTTAATCCAGTAGGTGGCGCGATTGCAGTGGGTCACCCACTTGCATCAAGTGGTATCCGCTTAATGCTTAATTTGGCTCGCACCTTTGAAGAGAACCCATCGATTAGATATGGCATCACCACCATGTGTATTGGCCTTGGCATGGGCGGCACTGTCATTTGGGAGAACCCTAATTTCAATGGAAGTGGCAAATAATGAGCGATGTAATTTACGCAGATGAAGTCGTAACCAATGCGCTAATTCGCGAAGTTGATTTAGCTGCATTTGGCGCAACTGGGAAATTAGCGCTAATTACTATTGATAACGGATTAGACCACACTCGTCCAACCACTCTTGGGCCACAATCAATGCGCAATATCAATGCTGCAATTGATCAAGCGCTAGCGATGAATCCAACTGCGATTGCAGTTACCGGTAAGCCATTTATCTTGGCAGCTGGCGCAGATCTATCAGGTATTAGTGCGCTAACTAGCAAAGAAGATGCCGCAACAATCATCAAATATGGCCATGATGCGTATGCCAAACTTCGTACTTCAAAAATTCCAACTTTCTGCTTTGTAAATGGATTAGCACTCGGTGGCGGAACCGAATTAGCGCTCTCTTGCCAATATCGCACCATTTCAGCAACTGCATTTATTGGTCTTCCGGAAGTGTTTATCGGGCTACTTCCAGGTTGGTCTGGCGTCACCATCTTGCCAAAGATGATTGGGCCAACCAATGCCGTAAAAGTTATTATGCAAAATGCACTAAATAACAACACCATGTTAAAGGCCAAAGAGGCGCTAGAACTTGGCATGGCCGATGAACTTTATGCACCAGTAGATTTCCTTGAACGAAGCGTGCAATTTGTAGCAGATGTCGTAACTGGCAAGAAGAAAATCGAACGAAAAGATCATTCAAATGATCCAGATTGGGATTCAGCTTTAGCGGCTGGTCGCGCTGCAATTACTAAGAAATATAACGGCGCTACCGTTAAGAATGCCGAATACGCACTTGAATTAATTGCTGATTCCAAGAGCAACACCATCGAACAAGGCCTTGCAAAAGAAGTAGATCGCATGGTCGATTTGATGATGGGCGATGAATTCCGCGCCTCTTTATATGCCTTTAATTTAATTCAAAAGGGGCGCAAGAAAGTAGCTGGCGCACCTAAAGCTAATCTGGCCCGAAAGGTAAGCAAAGTCGGCGTAGTTGGCGCTGGTTTGATGGCATCGCAACTAGCTTTGCTTTTGGTCCGAAACTTAAAGTGCCCGATTGTGATTAGCGATCTAGATCAAGCACGCGTAGATAAAGGTGTCGCTTACATCAAAGCAGAACTTGCAAAATTAGTTGAGAAGAAGCGCATGAGCCAAGAGAGCGCCAATCGTTTATCAGCTCTGATTATTGGAACTACAGAAAAGAGCGATTACGCCGGTTGCGACTTTATTATTGAAGCGGTCTTTGAAGAGTTACAACTTAAAAATGATCTCTTTAAAGAGCTAGAAAAGCACATCTCACCTGAATGCGTACTTGCAACCAATACCTCTTCCCTTTCAGTTGAGAAGATGTCGGCTGGATTGCAGCATCCAAATCGCGTTGTTGGTTTCCACTTCTTTAATCCAGTTGCAGTGATGCCGCTACTTGAAATTGCGCGCACTCCAGCTACAGATGATGAAACAACGGCAACTGCTTTAGCAATCGGTAAAGAGTTAAAGAAAACCATGGTCATTGCAAAAGATGCACCTGGTTTTATTGTTAATCGCCTGCTTACTCGTTTTATGGGTGAAATTACCGATGCCATGGATGAAGGCACTCCTTACGATGTTGCAGATAATGCACTTCGCGAAATTGGTTTCCCAATGACTCCATTTGAATTATTCGATTTAGTAGGTCCTGGAGTTGCTCTGCATGTCTCAGAGACACTTCACAACAACTTAGGTCCTCGTTATCGCATCTCTCCTACTATCAAGCGACTAGTTGAGAAGAATGTACGCACTATCTACATCAAAGATGCAGATGGCAAGCGAATTCCTAATCCAGATGCGATTGCACTTATGGAGAAGGGTTCAAGCCCGTCAACATCCGAACAAGTTCGCGACCGCGCACTAAAAGCGCTTGCCGAAGAGGCTCGAATGATGATTGATGAAGGTGTATCAAGCGCTACCGATATTGATTTAGCGATGATGCTTGGTGCTGGTTGGCCGTTAATGCTTGGTGGAATTTTGCCGTACTTGGATCGTGCAGGGTATGCAAACCCTAGATTCCACGAACCAGGTGTTGCATCCGTACCACTTTAAAAATTGTACTTATCTAAACCAAGCTTCGTAATACATACTGCATGATGCCGCCATGTCGGTAGTAATCCGCTTCGCCTGGTGTATCGATTCTCACCTTTGCAGTGAATGTTTTATCCCCTGCCTTGACCTGAACCGTCTTTGGAATGG
>JBEAMP010000100.1:0-6307 GCA_041165905.1 Actinomycetota bacterium | reverse complement strand
ATTGCAAACGTTTACCAAGTTTGATTAAGCCTTCAGGATTTGTAGTTGGCATCGACATCTGTAGTACAGGGATATCGGCATCTGGGTACATAACTTTCAGAGGTACCCAGGCGCCATGATCCAATCCGCGATTTGATTGATGCACACTCTCCGTATCTGGCATCAACTTTGCAACTAAGTTAGCCAACTGCGTTGCATCCGGTGTTTCGTATTTCATTTGGTAGTACTTAGGATCAAATCCACCAAAATCGTAAACAAGCGGAACCGCAGCTTCGGGGGAAGATAGAGTTACTGGTTCAGATTCCCAGTGAGCAGAGACAATCAGAATCGCCTTTGGCTTTGGTAAATTCGCAGCCACCTCACGTAGCTGCGAAGTCCAAAGTGGATCGTCTAATAACATCGGCGCTCCGTGTCCGATGTATAGCGCTGGCATCCGTTCCATAGTCACATACTTTACAACATAGTTGAAATTTCAACTATTCCCGAAATCGATAGGATTTTGCATATGGATTTAGCGCAGGTTCGAAAAGCCCTCGATGTGGCAGTTGCTGCTATCGATGGCAGAGCTCGAACCGGCCAGATTGAAATGGCAGAGGCGGTTGCCAATGCGCTTATAGATGAGCGCCATTTAATGGTCCAAGCCGGCACTGGTACCGGAAAATCGCTAGCTTATTTAGTTCCCGCGATAGTCAGCGGAAAGAAAACTTTAATTGCAACGGCTACCTTGGCTCTACAAAGACAATTAGTGGAAAGAGACCTACCGAAAATTGTCCCTGCTTTAGAAAAAGAGTTAGGGCGAGATATCTCCTATGGCATATATAAAGGAGTTGGCAATTACATCTGTCTACAGAAGTTAAATTCTGAAGAACCTGATCCAGATGGAGAGTTACTTCTTGAAGTATCTTCACTAGAGAAAGATGCCAAGCGTTTAAGAGCATGGGCGGAAACACCGGGCGTAAGCGGGGATCGCGATGAAGCGCCCGAAGTTGATCGTCGCGTTTGGGCGGCAAGTTCAGTAAGCGGTCGAGAATGCGTTGGTGCTGATGTTTGTAATTTTGGTGCACAATGTTTTGCGGCCAATGCTAAAACGAAAGCAATTAATTCAGATATCGTAGTTTCAAATCACACTTTACTGGCACTTGAAGTTGTGGAATCGCATCCGATTCTTCCGGAGCGCGACATTGTAATTCTTGATGAAGCTCACGAATTTATGGATCGCACTACTCAAGCGGTCACCGAAGAACTCACTGCGCCAAGAGTTTCTAGAGCTGCTGCAATGGCGCGAAAATATAAAGCGCTACCAAATAAAATGGTTGATTCCTTTACTCATGCTGCTGATGATTTTGCAGATGCCATGGATGGCTATGGTGAAATCATGCGTGGTGATATCGAAATAAATCGTAAATTAGATCAGCTTCCTGAAGAATTAGAGAAAGCTGTTCGACGAATTCGTGAAACTGCCGATGCAATTGTTAAATTCTTACAAGCTGATGATGACATTATCGATACCACAGAATTAGCAGAGCGAGCGCGAGTAAAAGGGGCGGTAAACGAAGTAAATGTGACGGCACAGAAAATGCTCAAAGGTAAGGGTGGACAAGTACTTTGGTATGAGCCAACTTTCAAAACCCTATATTTGGCGCCACTTTCGGTCTCTGATGTCCTGCGACAGAACATGCTCCGACAAACTCCGGTAATTGCAACTAGTGCGACTTTGACAGTTGGTCGTGGTTTTGATTCCATGGCAAAACAAATTGGTTTCCTCGTGGGTAGTGATGAAGATGTTGAGCCAGAAGAGGGAATGATTGATCCTGCAAATGTGCAGATGTTAGATGTTGGTTCGCCCTTTGATTTTGCCCAACAAGGGATGCTTTACCTACCTAAGAATTTGCCAGAACCTGGTCGAGATGGAATTGCACCTGAAGCTTTAGAACATTTAGGCGAATTAATTGATGCCGCGGGCGGAAGAACTTTGGCGTTATTTAGTTCATGGCGCGCAGTAGAAGCTGCAGATATCCATCTTCGTAAAGTTTTGGCAGAGCGACCAATTCGAATAATTACTCAAAAACGCGGAGATGCAGTTGCGCCATTAGTTGAGAAATTTGCAAGCGATGAAACTTCGGTTCTGCTTGGAACAATGACTCTATGGCAAGGAGTAGATGTACCTGGTTCATCTTGTACATTGGTGGCAATAGATCGAATTCCATTTCCACGACCAGATGATCCAGTGATGTCTGCGCGTAGCGCTGAAGTAGATGCTGCTGGAGGTAGCGGCTTCATGAGCGTTTCACTTCCGCGCGCGGCGTTATTACTTGCTCAAGGAGCTGGTCGTTTAATTAGAAGTGTCGATGATCGAGGAGTTGTCGCAATCTTAGATTCACGAATTGTTACTAAGCGCTACGGAAGTGTGCTTCTAAATTCTATGCCGCCACTTTGGCGAACCAATGATGGAGAGGTTGTCAGAGAGAGCCTGAAGCGATTAGCTGCGACACTAGATCCTTCAAAGTAGGCCAAGTTTTTGCAAAGCTAGGATGTAGCTCTAACGCAGCTATTTCATTAATTTCAAACCAGCCGATGTCATGAGTTTCGGTATTCCATTGCTCAGTCTTTAAATCAATATTTGCTCGCGCAATAACTGTGTCATAACGCCAATCGGTGTGATCATCAGAGAAAAGTGCTACGACCTCGACATGTTTTGGGTTTATTCCGGTCTCTTCAACGCTTTCACGAATTGCAGCCTCTTCAATACTTTCATGCGAATCGCGTGCACCACCAGGTAGCCCCCAGGTATCTCCATTATGAACCCAAGGTGCGCGATGCTGCATCATTACTTTACTTTCGCGAATTAGAAGTAAACCGGCAGCGCCATTTACGCCCCAATGTTTTCCGCCACAGCGACATTGAATCCAACCATCGCCATCTCTTGCTGCCATAGGAGAAAGATATCTGTGGAAAGTGAAATACGCCCGTACATATAAATCTCTAACTTAGCGGCATGCGTAAATACATGACATTCATCATTATCTTCAGCACAACTTTTAGTTATATAGCAACCGATATTGCCAATGCTGAATGCACCACCAAAGTTTGCATTAACGTCTATACCGAAAATGGTCGTTTAGTTATAGAAGGAAAGCGAAACGGATCTACTGCGACCGCGACTCCCCGAATTGCAACAACTGCGGCGCCAAAACCAAAACCTACAACTTCTCGAAAATACACTTACAAACCACGTACATATACCCCAAAACCAAAGACTTCAACCAAATCTATAGCCGATAAAATTTTAGAGTCGCTTCCAACGCTTCAGGTTGCTTATCAACCATCAGGAAAAGTTCTAACTAAATTGCCAGTTATTTTCTGGACAGATCTGCCGACATATTTCAATAGAGATTATCGAGTCTTAGGCGAAAAAGTTAGCGTTAATTTAACCCCTAAATCAGTATGGTCTTTTGGTGATGGCTCGATTTTGGTTACAGACAAAGTCGGTAAGCCATATCCTGCTACAGAAATTACTCATTCTTACTCTGTCCCAGGCACATACACTGTTTTAGTTAAATCATATTGGGAAGGAAGTTTCACTGTGGATGGTATTGAAATGCCAATCCCAGGAAAAATAAAGCAGATCACAGCAGTGGATGTAAAAGTAGTAGGTGCTGGTACTAAGTTTGTGGGTAAGTAAAAACAGTTGTCACCAATAAATACAACGATTACCCACTATGACAACTGTTAAAACACCACATGATTTACTTGCTGCGGTGCCATTTTTAATTGGCTACCATCCAACAGATTCTTTGGTATTGATATCCGTTAAATCTGATTCGCTTGAGATGGCGATGCGGATAGATTTTCCAATAAATCCACCTGAAGGTTCTTATCAACTTCTCGCTTCACATCTAAAGAGAGATAGCTCAGAGGGTGCTCTGATTGTGGCCTATGAGCCAGAAGATAGCCTTGCCGGGCCAGATGTTTTACATAATATTGCTGACGCCGTTGCATCACTTGATATTCCTATCAGAGAGTTGATGCTGGTGCGCAATAATCGATGGCGCTCACTACTTTGCAATGATGAGAAATGTTGCCCAATAGAAGGCAATCAAATTCAAGAATTTGCCAATTCGCGTATAGCAGCCGAACAAGTTGCAAGTGGAAAAGTTCTACCTTTTTCTGATTCTGAAGGGCTGACTCATTCAATTTCATCATCTATCATGGCAAAAGACATCAATTGGAATGCACAAGTAGTTGGTTTTAGGGTAGATCCTGATGCCAATAATTTAAACGAATTGCAACGAGACGGGGCAGAATCAATACTTTTGTTGGCCGACTTTTATAACCAAAATGGTTTCTGCAAAGATTACGATCTAATAGCGCGAGTACTGGGTAGATTAACTGATATCCAAGTTAGAGATTTTGCATTGGGTTGCCACACTGAAGAGACTCTAAATTCTTATTGGGCGATGTGGCGAGATTTACTGCGAATTGCACCCCCTAAATTTGTAGCTCCAGTTGCTTCACTATTTGCAAGTATTGCTTACGAGAATGGTGAAGGGGCACTTGCGCATAGAGCACTTGATCGCGCGATTGAGGATGAGCCTGAATACTCATTAGCTAGGCTCTTGCGAAGAGTATTTAGTAGCGGTTGGCCACCATCAGGTTTTGCTCAATTACGCTCCGAATTACATCCTCGGGTAACTGCAACGATATTTGGATAGTTTTAACCTTAAATTTTGCCCTAAGAAGCCATCTGCAAAGTGCTTGCATATGGCTTCTTTTGGTTTCGGTTGCTAATCTTCGCTAAAAGTTTTCTGCTCGAATACAACTCGAAAGGCCCCACAATGAAAAAATTGAAAGTGCTTCCGCTTTTATTAGCGGCAGTAGTTTTGACAGCTTGCAGTTCAAATGGAAATGATGCAGCTAGCTCTTGCGAACCAGGAAAGCTGACGACAGTTACTGACGGAGTGTTAACAATTGCAACTGGTGAACCTGCCTACTACCCATGGGTTATTGATGACAAGCCAGAATCAGGAGAAGGCTTTGAAGCTGCGGTAGCACTTGCAGTTGCTAAGGAACTTGGTTATGAAGGCGAAGCTGTTAAATGGGTACGTACCACCTTTGATTCAGCAATCGCGCCAGGAGATAAGAACTTTGATTTCAACTTGCAGCAATTCTCGATTACTGAAGATCGCAAGAAGGCAGTTGATTTCTCTGATCCTTACTACAAATCAACTCAAGTCATAGTTACCTACAAAGAGAGCAAAATCGCTTCTGCAAAATCAATTGCAGATTTAGCTAATGCAAAATTAGGTGCAGCAGTTGCAACCACATCTTTAGACGCAATTGAAAACATCCTGAAGCTAAAAGCTCAAGTGTTTAATGACAATGCAGCTGGTGTTACAGCTTTAAAGAATAAGCAAATAGATGGCTTGGTAGTAGATCTACCAACTGGCTTCTATCTATCAGCAGTTGAAGTACCAAATGGTCTGATTGTTGGCCAAATCGCAGGTAGCGATGAAGCTGATGCAGGATTTGGACTACTACTCAAGAAAGATAGCCCAATCACCGGTTGCGTTAACGGTGCGGTAAAGGCAATCACTGATAGTGGTGCGCTTAAGGAAATTACAGATAAGTGGCTGGGAGCGACTGCGGGAGCACCGGTACTTTCATAAATTCCTCTAAAGTATCTACATGTTCAAAGGTAAGAGGCGCTTGGAAACAGGCGCCTCTTCTGCTTTTTCATCGGCAACATATCATCCAAGTGCAGTGGAAAAAGCAAGAGAAGAAACTAGGAAGCGAAAGATTCGCAAGAACCGAGCAATAGCTGCAATTTCTAGTTTTCTAGTCCTTGGCACTCTAGCTTTAATAGTGGTGCTATCGCCTGGATTTAAAACACTAAGAGATACTTTCTTTGATTGGGCTTATGGAGTAGAAGTACTTCCCAAAGTAATTCTTGGATTCACCACGAATATCTTTTTAACAGTTATAGCATCTATTCTGGTCGGATCAATTGCACTGACCATCGCGCTGGTTAGAACATCTAAATCCCCAGCGCTTGCACCTATTAGATTTCTTGCTACCGCATACGTGGATGTATTTAGATCTATTCCATTGATCCTTGTTATTTTGCTAGTTGGATTTGGAATTCCGGCTTTGCAAATATCTGGTCTTACCTCAAATGTATTGATTCTCGGAACTTTGGCAGTTGTCATCACCTACTCTGCATATGTAGCGGAAGTAATCAGAAGTGGAATTTTGAGCGTGCATCCATCCCAGAAAGCAGCGGCACGTTCTTTAGGTTTGAATAATTGGC
>JBEAMP010000099.1:0-12623 GCA_041165905.1 Actinomycetota bacterium | reverse complement strand
GGGTCCTTACTAACTCCACCTAATCTGTTGGTGAAGATAAATGGCATTACTTCATAAAGTCAGGGACGTCGATTTCATCTTCGGCCACCAACTCTTCGAATGAGATGCGACGACGAGGAGTCTCACCAGTTACCTCCATTGCTACCTGCAATGGATCGTTTTCGATAACCGGATTAGCATTACCTGAAATTTCATTTGTAGTAATTACTGGTCGCTCAATTTTCTTTGGCTCTCCGCCATCAAACCCAGCGGCAATAACGGTGATTCGCACTTCATCGCCAAGAGCATCATCAATTACTGTTCCGAAAATGAACTTGGAATCTGGATGAGCTGCATCCTGAACTAACTGGCAAGCCTCATTGATTTCAAATAAACCTAAATCACTACCGCCAGCAACAGATAACAAAATTCCCATAGCGCCATCAATAGATGCTTCTAGAAGTGGTGATGAGATCGCAAGTTCTGCGGCGCGTAAAGCACGATTCTCTCCTCGAGCAGAACCAATACCCATAAGTGCTGCACCTGCACCAGTCATCACTGCTTTAACATCTGCAAAGTCCAAATTAATTAATCCAGGTTGAGTTATTAATTCAGTTATTCCTTGCACTCCAGAAAGAAGAACTTGATCCGCGCTCTTAAATGCATCGATAGCTGTAATTGCGCGATCTGAAATTGCAAGTAAGCGATCATTTGGAATTACGATTAATGTATCAACTTCAGAGCGAAGCGCTTCAATACCAGCTTCTGCAGATGTAGTTCGCAGCTTTCCTTCAAAAGAAAATGGTTTAGTAACAACACCAACAGTTAACGCACCTAATTCACGTGCAATTTTTGCAACTACAGGTGCTCCGCCAGTACCAGTTCCGCCACCTTCACCAGCAGTAATGAAAACCATATCTGAGCCACGAAGCGCCTCTTCAATTTCATCAACGTTATCTAACGCTGCTTCGCGTCCAATTTCTGGCGCTGCACCTGCGCCAAGTCCACGAGTAATTTTTCTTCCAATATCTAGTTTTACATCTGCATCGCTCATTAATAATTGTTGCGAATCTGTGTTAACGGCAATGAACTCGACGCCTTTGAGACCTGCTTCAATCATTCGATTGATTGCATTAACGCCGCCGCCACCAATTCCAACAACTTTGATGACTGCTAAGTAATTCTGCGGTGCCGCCATGATCTCCCTCGTAGTTAATCTCGCTCTTCCCATTACCTTAACCTCAGGTAAAGGGTTACAACTTCCACCTAAATGGTGGCCGAAAATTAGAGCGTTAAGGGTGAGTATTCAATAACCGACACGGTTAATTAAATTTATTTAACTGTCGGTTTTGTTGGATCGCTTACATCCATGTGTTTAATTTTTTCATTCTCTGGCAAGCTAGATAAAGCCTTATAAATCTTTACTTTTAGAGCCATATTTGAATTATCGCCCCAATTAATGCGCAATTTATCTTTGACAGTTATCTGAAAGTTTTTCGATGATGAGGCATTTACGGAAGTAACCAGAGAACGAAACTCTGTAGGTAGGTCTAAATACAACAAAACAGCCGCGGCCCTGGAACTATCGTCAAAGGCAGAGATTTCTGGCAGCTTCTTTGAAACACTTACAGGAGAGGTAAAAAGCACTCCCCCTGCATCTATGTAACGCTCACCTGCTGCAGCTATCGCCGTCCGGGCAGATAAATTTATTGATACCTCTCTGGTGATCCAATTTCTTGAGACATTAACATCTTCAATCCAATCAATTCCAGCAAGTGCTAATTTGCTTGAAATATTTCGTGGTTCTATTCTTGCTAATTTCTCTCCAGGTTGAATATCTGCAATCTGTAACACCTGTTTTGTAATCTGCGAATTTGGCGAGCCCTCTACTGAAACGTTTTTTACGGTAAATAGATTGGTCCATCCAAATAGAAATGCCAGTGAAGCAACTACTAGCAAAATTATTCCAAGAACTAATTCTCTTCTACGACGCGGGGTCATAATGCTTATGCAATTCCTCAATTATGAGTGGTCCAATAGAACTTACATCCCCTGCACCTAAAGTGATAATTACATCGCCCGGCTTTGCTTCTGCTGCAACTGCCTCAGTCACAGAGATGAAGTTAGGTTCGAATGAAGAATTAGCAAGAATCTTGGCGATGTTGGCGCTTGAAACTCCGCTTATTGGCTGTTCGCTAGCTGCATAAACTTCCAGCAGCCATGTTTTATCTGCCAAAGACAATGCTTCGGCAAATTGATTTATAAATGCTTTAGTTCTTGAATATCGATGAGGCTGAAAAATAACTAGCACTCGCCCACCACCTGCATATCTCTTAGCAGCTTCTAACGTAACTTTGATTTCTGTTGGGTGATGGCCATAATCATCAATAACCCTTATGCCATTTACTGCGCCTTTTAATTCAAATCTTCTACCCGCCCCGTGGAATTTAACCAAACCATCTAGAAGTGATGAGGCTGGAAGACCAAGTTCTAAGCCCACTGCAAGAACTGCGGCGGCATTCAAAACATTATGTTCACCTGGAACTGATAGTTCCAAAGTACCTATTTTGGCCCCTTTCCAAAGCACTCGAGCAGTTGAACCGCTGGCACTGAGGAATATTTGATCAATTCGGAGAGTGGCTTCTGTACTCTTGCCATAACCAATAGTTTTTACTGTCGCTTTTGCTGCAACTTCTTTTGCACCGTTATCGTCTGCGCAATAAACAAGAAAGCCACTGATCGTTTTTACAAAATCATCAAATGCGTTGAATACGGCAGCTTCAGATGCAAAATGATCAACGTGATCCCATTCAACATTTGTGATTACCGCTGCATGCGGACGATATGCGACAAATGAACCATCAGATTCGTCTGCTTCTGCTACAAAATATTTTCCGCTACCTCTGTGAGCATTCGAACCAGAACTTTTCAAAATTCCACCGATAGCAAATGAAGGATCCGTGCCTGCACTTTGCAAAGCGATGGTAGCCATTGAAGATGTTGTGGTTTTGCCATGGGTGCCAGCAATTGCAATTGATACTGATTCTGACATTAACAGCGCCAATGCTGCTGCTCGAGTAATTTCAGGGATTCCCGAATTGGCTCCAGCTATTCGTTCGGGATTATCTGTTTTAATCGCATTTGAAAATACGATTAAATCGGATCCTTTTACATTATCTTCATGATGACCGATTGCAATATCGGCACCCAGCGCTTTTAGTGCGCTAATTACAGAAGTTTCGGATGCATCTGAACCTGAAACTTTTATTCCATATGAAATGGCGATACGAGCCAGCCCACTCATGCCAGAACCACCCACACCTACGAAATGAACGCGTTTTCCAACTAATTCCCGCAATTTAAATTCGTTACTCATCGAATAACTCGTTCTATGCAATCTGCAATTTTTTCCGCAGCGTTTAATGGAGTTCCTAGAGGTTGAGAGCTTCCTTGCCTTAAAAGTCGATCTAAATTTTGTTCAAGCCAAATACTAGAAAAATCGCTCTGCTGGATAATTTCAGCCTTGTGCGCCGCTACTAAATCTCTAGCATTAAAGGCTTGCTCCCCGTTTCCAATAGGTAATGGAATAAATAGCGCATATTTTCCAAGCGCTGAAAATTCTGAGCATGCTATTGCACCGCTACGTGAAATTACTAAATCTGCCGCCAAGAGCGCAGTAGCCATATCTTCTATATAGCTAAGTGGTCGGTAATTTTCTCTTTGCTCTGGCAAAGAATTGTCTTTGCCGAGTGAATGTAAAACAAAATTTCCTTTGAAGTCTGTATTTGCAATCACCTCATTAATTGCTCGTGAGCCTGTCGACCCTCCAAGAACGAGTATTAAATTTCCCTCTATACCAAGTGCTTGCTTTGCATTTTGACGGGCACTTTCCCAATTGCTTTGAATTGAAGATTTCACAATTTCTGCTTTTAACGGATTGCCCACGAATTGCGCCCCGGGAATTCCAGAGTCTTGATATGCAACCGCTATCTCTTTTGTAAAAATGGCGCCAAATTTATTTGCCATGCCAATTTTGGCATTTTGATCATGCACCACAATTGGCTTGCGTAGTAATGCCGCAGCAATGTAAGCGGAACCTGCAACGTATCCTCCAAAACCTACAACTACATCGAAACGCTTCACTATCGAGATTGTTTTAAGGACTGAATTTAATATTCTAAAAGGGAAAATCAACGCTGCTATATTAAATTTTCTTGGAGCCACGACTTTAGGTATAAGAAAAAGAGTTCCATTACGCTCTGGAATTATTGTGACTTCAAGCCCACTTTTAGTTCCGAGAAATGCGATTTCGTCGTTTGGGAAACGGTGAAGCCAAACTTGGCTAACTGCCCAAGCTGGTTCGATATGTCCGGCAGTTCCGCCGCCAGCAAAGAGAATGCGAGCCATTTTTATTTAGCTCCCTTCGGCCAACGGACATTTATCTGCTTTGCAACTTCTGGGTTTCGAAATGCGATTCCTGCAACAAACCCTAGCGCGCCTGCTAAGGCAAGTAGAGAGGATCCTCCATATGAAATAAACGGCAAAGTAACTCCGACTACCGGTATCAAGCTGGTCGCGGAAGCTAAATTAATTAGCGATTGAAAACCCACCCAAAATGCTATTCCCAATCCAAGATATCTACTAAAAGTATCTTTTGCCATTAAAGCAATTTTAATAATACAGATAACTAAAATAGAGATCGCAGCAAGAGTGCCCAGCGTGCCGAACAACCCAAACTCTTCTCCAATAACTCCAAAAATAAAGTCGGTATGAGCTTCCGCTAAATTTCCCCACTTCTGTTTGCTTTCACCGATTCCCGAACCGAAAAATCCACCACTAGCAAGTGCCATAACGCTGTGAGCGGGTTGCCAACCAGCATTCTTATAAACACCCTCTGCAAATGGGTCTATAAATGCAGTTAATCGTGCAATTCGATATGGCTGCATCGCGATTAACGCAGCAACTCCAAAGATTCCTCCCGCCAAAATGCCAGCAATATATTTACGCTCCGCTCCGGCTAGATAGACCAATGTGGCCAAAATTAAACCAACAACAACTGCAGAACCTAAGTCTCCGCCTTTTAATACCACTGCCAAGATAATTAAAAACCCAAAAGATAGTTGGAAGAAGATTTTTTTGGCATCGCCGAAATTTTTATCGATCACATAAGCGGACCATAAAATCAATAGAATTTTCGCCACTTCTGAAGGTTGGAAATCAATAGGGCCAAATTCAATCCAGTTTGTGTTTCCGTTTACTTCTCGCCCAAAAGGTATAAGTAAGAGCATAATTATTATTGCCAAGCCCAAACTTCTATGGGCAATCTTCTTAATACTTGTAAGCGGCAATTGGGCGATCATCCAAGCAAATGGGAAAGAAAGTATTGAAAGCACAATTTGTTTACCGCTTATTGAAAAAGAGCTACCGCCGATTGATAAGCCAGTGACTTGCGCAGCAGAAAAAACCATTATCGCTCCAAAGAAAATTAACCCCAATGAGACTGCTAGAAAGGTTCTGAAGGTATTGGCTGGGCTGTTGAACATTAAATATACTTCTTCACTGATGCAATGAATTGATCACCGCGGTCTGCGTAATTCTTAAATTGATCCATCGAAGCACAGGCTGGCGCCAACAAGACGGTATCGCCAGGTTCGGCAAGTTGGCGGGCTTTAAGTACAACGTCTTCCATGATGTTAACGCCATCTATTAGATAAAATTCAATATTATGCTTTGCAAGTTCGGTGGCAATCATTTCTCGATCGGTTCCGATTAAAATCGCAACTTTTATTCTTGATTTGCATTTGGCAATTAGCTCACCAAAGTGGGCTCCTTTTGCCAAACCACCAGCTATCCAAATAGAACTAGTGGTAGAAAAAAGAGATGCTTGGGCAGCATGCGGATTGGTCGCTTTGGAATCATTAATCCATTTAATTCCATTCTTTTCAAGCGCAAGTTCGATTCGATGTCGCCCAGGTTTGAAATCCCTTACGGCACCGCGAATTGAATCTAAGTCCGCACCAACTGATCTAGCTATACCTGCTGCTGCCAGAGTGTTAGCTACTGCATGTGGCACAGTAGGTTGAACATCATTTAATTCACAGATTGCGCCAGCCGTATTTGGATCATCGCTAAATGCTCTATCGACTAATAGCTCTTCAACCAACCCTAGTTGGCCAGGTGCAGGCGTATCTAAACCAAAAAATATTTTTCTGCCAGTCCAGTTGGTTGTTTTATTTATCGCTTTCACCAAGTGCTCATCTTGCCCATTAATTATGCCGATATCGGAATGTTCGAGTAATTTAATTTTTGCCTTTGTGTATTCTTCAAATGATCCATGCCAATCAGTATGGTCATCTGCAATATTCAAGATTGAAACTGCCGCGAACTCTGGATCTTTCATCCAATGGATTTGAAAACTTGAGAGTTCCAGAACTAATACTTCATATTCTGTTTCGCTCCAAACAGTTTCTATTACTGTAGTTCCCACATTTCCACATGCGGTTGCTGAGATTCCAGAGGCATTAATCATCGAAGCTGCAAGCTCAGTCGTTGAAGTCTTTCCATTTGTGCCTGTGATTGCGACCCAACGTTGGTTGGGGCGATGTAGCTTCTTGAAATGCCAGGCAATATCGATTTCGTTCGTAATATAAATGTTTGCTTTTTGAAGCGCTTTAATTAAGGGATGGGTCGGTTTCCAACCTGGTGAGACAATTGCAAAATCGTAATTTAGGTTGTCGAAATCTGTGATTGGATGATTTGCAAAATCAGCAACTGGCTTTTCATCGGCAACAAAAATCTTTGCACCTAATTCTTCAGCAATTTTGCCAACTGCACTACCAGTTACTCCACCACCGAGAATTAAGACTCTCTTGCCAGCAAATTCCATCTCTTTATGCCGCAACCCATTGCGCGTAGAAGAGGCCAAGCCCTGCTGCAACTGATAAACCAGCCAAAATCCAGAAACGAACCACAATTGTCACTTCGCCCCAGCCTTTTAATTCGAAGTGATGCTGCAATGGGGCCATTCTAAAAATTCGTTTTCCACCACTTAATTTAAAGAATCCTACTTGGATAATCACGGATAAAGTTATTAAAACAAATAATCCGCCAATTGCAATTAGTAGCAATTCGGTTCGCATAGATATTGCAAGGCCAGCTAAAGCGCCACCTAGTGCAAGCGAGCCCGTGTCGCCCATGAAAATTTTTGCAGGTGAAGTGTTCCACCAAAGAAATCCTGTACAAGCTGCTGCTAATGCTGCCGCAAGTACCGCCAAGTCCATCGGATCTCTAACTTCGTAACAATTTGGAACTGAAACTTCGCTACAAGATTGACCAAATTGCCAAACACCAATTAAAACAAAAGCCAAGAACGACATCACAGAAGCGCCGGTAGCTAGACCATCTAATCCATCAGTTAAGTTAACGCCATTGCTAGTTGCGGTGACCATGAAAATCACCCAAATAATCATTCCAATTAGACCTAATTTGATTGAGGTATCGCGTAGGAATGAGAGATTCAAGGAAATTGGTGTTAGGCCATTGTTATCTGGAAATTTGGTACCAAAATATCCAAAAAGACCTGCCACCAATATTTGGCCAAAAATTTTCTGTTTACTATTTAAACCAAGCGATCTCTGTTTAACTACTTTCAAATAATCGTCAATAAATCCCACCAAACCTAAAGCGGTAAATAGTGAGATCACCAATAGAGCGGATGCACTAAAAGCAATTCCTAGAACTAAGTGTGCTAGCGCATAACCTGCTATCGCAGAGAGAATAATTGCAATGCCGCCCATTGTTGGAGTGCCACGTTTTGAATGATGACTTTGCGGTCCATCATCTCTAATCATCTGACCGTACCCATGCTTTGCCAATAATTTAATTAGTGCAGGGGTGCCAAATAAACTGAATATCAAAGCGAAGACTCCAGCGAGCAGAATTTCTTTCATTTAACTCTCCCAACCTGCAATCAAGGCCTCTGCCAATTTCTCTAATCCCTCGGCACGAGATGCCTTCACCAAAACTACATCTCCAGGCGAAATCTCTTTGGACAATTCCAAAGCTTCTTCCCAAGTTCTGAAGTTCAATGAAGCTCCATATTCAGGTGCATTTATTGCAACTAAATGATCTACGCCCAAATCTCGGGCAAGGGTGCCAATTTTTTCGTGTGCTTGGCCAGATGACGCGCCGAGTTCGTGCATCTTTCCAAGGAATGCCCAAGCTGAGCCACCGCGTTCTTGCGCAAATAAGCGCAAAGAAAATAAAGCACCCTCCATTGAATCAGGATTTGCATTGTATGCATCATTAATTACAAGCAAACCTGGTAATTCATGAAGTTGCATTCGCCACTTACTTTTACTGACAGCAGTTGAAAGCGCTGTTGCAACATGGTCATTGCTTATTCCAAGTGCCAACCCTACTGCTGCCGCTGCTAATGCATTTGGAATTTGATGTGCGCCAATCAACCTCATTCCAACTGAGACTCTTCCTTCGGCGTTAACTATGTCGAAGTGAGGCGAACCCTCACGAATTTCAATATCAGCAGCACGCACGTCAGCAGTCGCAATTTCACCAAAAGTTATAATTCTTCCTGAGAATACTTCCGACATACGTGGCGTATATTCGTCATAAGTTCCAAGAACTGCGATTCCATCTGTTGGTAGAGACTCAATTAATTCTCGCTTAGTTTTGGCAATATTTTCAACACTTCCAAATTCTGAAAGATGGGCACTGCCTACACGAAGCACTACTCCAATATCCGGTTTAACTACCGACGAAAGTCTGCGAATATCTCCAAGATGTCTAGCTCCCAACTCTGCAATACAGAATTTAGTGTTTTCATCGCATCTCAATAAATTAAGTGGAGCTCCTAATTCATTATTGAATGAATTTTCTGGAGAAACTGTAGGTCCAAAACTTTCCAGCATGTGTTGTAGTAAATCTTTAGTTGTGGTTTTACCTTGCGAACCAGTGATCCCTATAACTTTTAAATTTGGAAGCTGCAACCTAACGTAAGCTGCAAGTTTTGCCAGTGCGTCTAAAACGTTATCGACCTTAATGTTTGGATAGGAAACTTCCTTAGAAACTAAGGCGAAAACAGCGCCATTATTTAACGCGTTTTCAATGAAGTCATGGCCATCTAAATTTTCTCCTTGAAGCGCGAGAAAGAAAGAACCTTCAGAGGCTTTGCGTGAGTCAAATACAGGTGCGCTCCAAATTTCTTTCGTGCCCTCTGCATTTAGCTTGCCACCAACAATATCTGCGATTTTAGAAACTTTCAGCTTGATCATTTAACCCCCGCAATAGCTTCTGCCAAAACTTTACGATCATCAAAAGGATGCTTTACGCCAGCAATCTCTTGCCCAGTTTCATGACCTTTTCCTAGTACTGCAACAACATCTCCTGGCTTTGCAATCGAGATGGCCTTTTCGATGGCAGCTTTACGATCAACAATTACTTGACCTGAATGTTTTAAATCTCCAACCATTTGCTGAAGAATCGCTTGCGGATCTTCACTTCTTGGATTATCGCTTGTAAAAATTGGCAAATCAGCTGCAGTTAAAGCTTTACCCATCAATGGTCGCTTAGTTTTATCTCGATCTCCTCCACAACCCAATACGGCAATTACATTTCCCTTGGTCATGGCACGAGCGCTTTTCAAAACATTTTCTACTGCGTCCGGAGTATGCGCATAATCGACAAATGCTAGGAAATTCTGTCCTACATTTATTTGCTCTAGGCGACCAGGTGCACCGGTATAAGAAGCCAAATTTGCTGATATCTCAATTGGGTCAACGCCACTCAATACCGCAATTGAAACCGCCATCAATAAATTATCTAAGTTGAAATCACCAAGTAATCTAGTTTCGCCTTCAATTAAAATTCCGTCTCGACCACGTATTTTTAACTGAGTGGAAGTGCCAAAATTAATGATCTCTTCATATCTCCAATCTGCTTTCCCGGTACGAGAGATTTTTAAAACTGGGATATCGATAACTTTGGCTAATTTAACTCCGTATGGATCGTCAATATTTACTACTGCAAGATCACTTCTACCGAATGTGAATAACTTTGCTTTCGCTTTGAAGTAACTCTCCATATCTCCATGAAAATCTAGATGGTCTTGAGTTAGATTTGTAAAACCTGCAATGTTGAAATGGGTGCCATTTACGCGGTGTTGCACTAACGCGTGGCTTGAAACTTCCATCGCAACAGCTCTACAGTGACGTTCGCGCATAGCAGCCAAAATCCCCTGCAAATCTGCAGCTTCTGGAGTTGTATGGATTGATGGAAGTAGTTCATTATTTATCTGAGTATTTACAGTTCCAATTAAACCGCTATCCCAATTAGCTTTTTGCCAAATTTGATGTAACAAAGTAGTAACCGTGGTCTTGCCATTTGTACCAGTTATGCCAACTGAGAATAAATTGGCACTTGGTTCTTCAAATATAAAAGAGGCAACATCTCCAACTACAAGTCGTGGATTTTCAACGATTAAAGTAGGTAAAGTTGAATTTGCGCCCTCTTTATCTGTTAATACCGCGACAGCTCCATTTTTAATTGCCTCATCTAAGAAATTTATTCCGTGGAATTTGCTTCCTTTAATAGCTACAAATAGATCACCTGGCATGCAGTTATTTGCATTTTGAGATATGCCAGATATCTCTAATTCTTGATCAAACTCTGCGCCAATTAGATTTGCAATTTTTGAGAGACTTGCATTTGGGCTATTAATTGGACGAATCATTGTTTGTTCGCCTGCTTTTTAGCAATTGCAGCTTTTTCTATTTTAGCTAATTCGGCAGCATTCAATGGCACTGGAACAACTTTTGAATTAGTTGGCGGAATATGTTTTGCTTCTAAGACATAACTCATTACCTCTTTGAAAACTGGTCCACCTAAAACACCGCCCCAGTGCAATCCTTGTGGCGCTTGAATAGTCACGTTAATAACATACTTTGGTTTATCTGCTGGTGCCATTCCAATGAATGAAGCGGTGTAACCGCTATATCGACCAGTTCTAGGATCAACGCGTTCTGCCGTTCCAGTTTTACCTGCAATTCGATAGCCAGGAATTGCTGCACCAGGCGCTGTTCCGCTTGCACTTACAACACTCTCCATCATTTCGCGCATTTTTTGCGCAGTTTCTGCGCTAATTACTCTGGAACTATTTCGAGTTTTTGCAGGTGTGTAATGTCCTTGCGCATCAGAAGTGCCTGCAATAACCGTTGGTTCTACTCTTACGCCATCATTTGCGATGGTTGCGAAGATAGAAGTTGCTTGCATCGCAGTTACTGAATAGCCCTGACCAAAGGACATAGTTGGCTTTGACGTACCTGACCAATCTTTAGGTTGGTTTATCAATCCTGCTGATTCTCCAGGTAGTCCTGAATTAGTCGAACTACCTACTCCAAAAGCTCTTAGGTAGTCATAAAGCTTTTGATCGCTTAATTTATCGCCAATTTTTATAGTTCCGGTATTGCTTGAAACTGCCAGAATTCCGGCAGTAGTTAGCTGCTGCACTGGATGGTAATCATGATCTTTGAAAGTCTTGTACTTAGTTTTTAATTTATATGGAACTGAAAACACCGTGGTTGGAGTAACAAGTTTTTCTTCAATTGCAGCTGCCAAAGTCATTACTTTTCCTGTGGAACCAGGTTCGTATACATCCTGAACTGAGGCATTATGAACATCGCTTAATTTAACTGGCTTATTTGGGTCAAATGTAGGAGCGGTTGCATGCGCCAAAATTGCGCCAGTCTTTGGATCCATAACAATCACGGTGCCACTGGCAGCATTTGAATTACGAACCGCTTTAGCAATTGCATTCTCTGCTATAAATTGAATATCACGATCAATTGTTAATCGAATTGAATTTCCTGGCTTTGGCTGGACCATTTCTTGTTGAGATCCAGGAATTTCGGCGTAAATACCATTTGCATATACGTAACGTCCATCTTGACCTTTGAGAATTGAATTCATTCCAGATTCAATCCCTGCAGCGCCATCTCCTGCTTGATTAACAAATCCGATTAGCGAAGACACAATCGAACCTGCCGGATATTCTCGAGTGTAATTTCTTTCTGGGAAAAAACCTACGATTCGCTTTCCATAATCGGCTTTACTCAAATTATCATTGTAATTTGCAAATGCATCTTTAAGTGCATTCCACTGAGAAGGCGTTGCATTTCGAGCGACTAAATACCATCGCTTGTCTCCAACAATTCTTGAGAGCACATCTTTTGTGCTCATTTTTAAAATGGGAGCTGCAATTTCAGCAGTTTTCTCTGGATTTACGATCATTTGCTGATCTACAACCACATTAATAGCGCTTACGCTTCTAGCAAACGGGATTCCTTTTATATCCGTAATTTCGCCTCTTGGAGCCAATAAATTACTTACTCGATATAACTCATACTCAGTTAGTGATTTATAGTCGCCAGCGTATACTGCTTGTACATCAAATAGACGGATTACTAAACAAGTTAGTGCGACTAGAAAAAAGACCATCAGTCTGGTGATGCGTCTTTGAAATTCGTTCTTTGGCATAAATCAACCTATTTTTGGGGAGTTAATGTCAATGAATCTAGGTTGGCTATTTGGTTCCATGCCCAGCTTTCTTGCTTGAGAGGCAAGGGCCATTG
>JBEAMP010000098.1:0-6861 GCA_041165905.1 Actinomycetota bacterium | reverse complement strand
CCGGTAGAAATTCTCCATAAGTAAGTTCTTCTGGCTCTTTGCCCAATCTATGAATTCCGCGCGTGAAGTTAGGAAGAAATCACTAGGTTGGTATTCGACAATATCTTTAGTGCTTTCAATTAGTCGATATGAATTTGGTTCGCAGCCAATAATTTTCTCGAGTTTTAGCTCGCTCTTTGCTGCCAAAATTCCATCGCGAGTAGTGGCAGATTTCTTATAAATTACCTTAAATCCATCGGCTTCGAGTTCTGCCGCGAAATGTTTAGCAGCTGAGATCATGAACCATAATCTTTGGATATGCCAAGTACGACTTTGAAGCATGCGCTGACTTTCAACCAGAATAATTACATCGTTCTTAGGATTAGCTTGGGCTAACGCACCAAAGTTTTTATTTAATTGATCAAAAGCAATATAGATTCCGCGCTTCATAGGCTTAATATCTATATTGTGCCAAATTTAGAAAATCTGGTTTCCGTATTTCAAAACTATAGCGATTGCCAAGAAGCTATAGATGGCCGCATAGATGACGCGACCCCATCCGGCATTAAGAAAATTGATGATTCTTTGATATTTCGCTTCGGATAGATCCCAAGTATTTTCCATAATATTAATTCTGGTCATAGTGCTAAATACTGTGATTGTTGAAATAGTTACTAGCAAGCACCATGGGCAGAATGCTTTAATCACAAAGAAGCTCTGTGAAAGTAGCCAGAGTGCGAAAACTAATCCAAGTCCATAAACCACATGTGCAACTCGTAAGAATAATTTAGGGAAAGTTACAAGCCCCAAACCTGCCACCGCAATCGTGATCACGACGGGTTCAGTCATAAGTCCAATAAATGAATTTGGAAATCCTAAAAGAGTTGATTGCCAAGCTTTAGCAACTTTGCCACAAGAGACAACTGCATTGATATCACAAGCAAATTTGGATGCTGGATTTCCTGCTAATTTCCAAGCATCAATTGATAAAACCAAAGATGCAATCAAACTCAAAGCAGAGCTAATTAGCATCGCAATGTATGTCTTGCGGTAATCGCGTAAACGCTCTACTGACATGCGGAGAATTCTAGCCTAGCGAAATTAACCGCTAAACTATCGCTATGTCCTCTCAAGAATTCCCGCACAAAGAATTTGATGACCTGCTTGCCGCGAATGCTGAGTATCAAAAGACATTTAAATACTCAGGATTAACAGGTCAAGCAAAACAAGGCTTAGCGATTGTTACCTGTATGGATTCTCGCATCAACCCATTATCAGTTGTTGGAATGCGATCTGGAGATGCAAAGATTTTACGTAATGCTGGTGCACGTGTTACCGAAGACGTTTTGCGTACTTTGGTTTTAGCTTCATACCTGTTAAATGTAGACCGAGTTTTAGTAATGCCACATACTGATTGCCGAATGGCAAAATCAGATGAACCTGAAATACATGCAACCCTTCAAGAACAATTTGGTGTAGACACTCGCTCTTTAGAATTTAGAACAGTTTCAGATCAAGTTGGAGCGTTAAAAATAGATGTGCAGAGAATTCGTTCATATCCTTTGATTCGCAAAGGTGTGACGGTTGCCGGGGCTATCTACGATGTTTCAAATGGGTCAATCACCCCAATTGATTGCTAATTAGATTTAATAAATCACAAATGTATTTGAAAATAGTGCTTCTTAAAGCAAAAGCTTTGGGAGCGCTATCACGTTTACTAAAACAAGGAAACGGCGTAGTAATCGCCGGACGTTTAATATTGAAATTGGCACCAAATTCAGTCTCAAAACTCGCGGCAAATAAACGCATCATTCTGATTTCCGGAACCAATGGCAAAACGACAACTTCAAAGCTAATTGCCGAAGCGCTGCGTACGAAGTATTCGATTGCACATAATCAAACTGGCGCCAATTTATTTGCAGGGGTGGCACAAGCGTTAGGTGCCAACCCATCTGCAGAAGTTGCAGTTTTAGAGGTGGATGAGTTAGTTCTTCCTTGGGCAATTGAAAAGACCAATCCAGAACTTGTGGTGCTACTTAATTTAGGGCGAGATCAACTTGATCGCTTGTCTGAAGTGCGAATAGTTTCAAATAAATGGCGAGCTGCGTTATCTGGTCAAAAAGTTCTGGCATCAACTGATGATCCATTTGTGGTTTATGCAGCGCGTGCGGCTGAAAAGCAGATTTGGTTTAGCGCAGAAGATAAGGGCCATATCGATGCGGCCACCTGCCCTGAATGCGGAAAGCTTTTAAATTGGCAGAATGATGGCGCAAATTTCTGGTGTGAATGCGGATTTAGCAAACCCAATGCAAATTGGATTTTGCATGGCGATACCCTTAATCAACAATTCAAAGTAAATAGCGCTATTCCAGGTCGCGCAGCGTTACAGAATGCCGCCAGAGCATTTATTGTGGCTAGCGAATTTGGTGTTGATCTAGAAGCTGCTAATCGCGCAATCGGCTCGGTGCAAGCAGTTGATGGACGTTTTGCAAAAAAGCAGATTGGTCAAACCAATTTTCGATTACTACTTTCTAAAAATCCGGCATCGTGGCGAGAAACTTTGGCAACTAGCAGCAGTGGCCCAAAGGAAGTTTTGTTAGTCGTTAATGCAAATACTCAAGACGGCAAAGATACTTCCTGGCTTTGGGATGTTGATTTCAAACCACTCAGTGGTCGTACGGTTTTGGTCTCAGGCGATCGCAGAATTGATGTATCAGCGCGCCTAATGGTCGAAGGAATTACACACAAGGTAGTTGAAAATGAATTAGCAGCTGCGCAAATATTTGGCAGTAAAGATGCAGATTTAATAGCTTCCTATACGGCATTTCATAGGTTGGCAAATAAATGATAAAAATTATTAATTTATTACCAGAGCTACTTGGCACATATGGTGATCAAGGAAATGCTGCGACATTAGCTTGGCGCTTAGCGCAAAGAGGAATTTCAAATCAAGTAGTTCATGCATCGGCACACGCAGATATTCCAGCGGATGGAGATTTTTATCTTTTAGGTGGCGGCGAAGATGATGCTCAAATTGCTGCAGTTGAATTGCTTCGTAAAAATAATGTTCTGCAAAGCGCACTTTCAAACGGTGCTCAGATTTTTGCAGTCTGCGCTGGATTTCAATTACTTGGACAGAGTTTTCCAGCATCAGGCGGGCGAATCATTGAAGGTTTGGGTTTACTGCCAGTAGTTACTGAATCAGCTAATCCAAGAAGCGTAGGCGAATTATTAATGGATTCAACCCTAGGAATCGGCACATTAACTGGCTTTGAAAATCATTCCGGTCAAAGCAAATTTGTAGAGAAGTTGCAGCCACTTGGAATTGTTAAACAGGGAATCGGAAATCATTTATCTGAAAGCTGTGATGGTGCAGTAACTAATCAAATTATCGCAACTTATATGCATGGTCCTGCGCTTGTGCGTAATCCAAAACTTGCTGATCTATTTTTAAGTAGAAAGTTAGGAGCCTTACCTGCGATTTCTGAAGAGAAAGATTCGGTATTTACTGAATTACATGCTTCTTGCGTCGCACGGGCATCAAAGTAGTCGGGTATTCGTGATTAAAAAGAAAATCACGGATTATTTTATTTAATGGCTCTGGTTGTTCTTTATCAATTAAATGCGAAGCGCCGGGAATAACCGCTAGGCGTGAATTTTTTATTGATTGATAAATTTCATTGGTATGTTGCAAAGAGGCCATGTCATCATCAGCTGCAATAATTAGCGTCGGACATTTAATTTTCTTTAAATCTTTTGTGGTCATGGTTGGTTCGGTTGCCCAAATCTTTACCATCTTTTTGATTTTTAATTCCAAAGTCTCAGGTGGATCTGGTGAGAAGTGGGCATATTTCGCGCGCTCTGTCTCATTAGGTGTCCAAGCTTTAATATGCGGCTGTCCAGATTTATAGTGGTAATTCGCGCCGACTACGGTAATTGTTTTTACCAAATCTGGTCTTCTAATTGCCACTAGCAAAGAGATAATGCCGCCATCAGAGAAGCCAATTAAATGTGCCGGCCTCTTAACTACATCTTCCAGATATGCAACCGCTTCTTTGAATTGAAAATCAAAATGGAAACTTCCTGGTTGGTCCGGAGTTCTGCCGTGGCCTGCGCGGTCATAACTAAAGACATCAAAGCCTCGCACCGCTGGAGTTAAACGTCCGTCGAAACCTTCAGATTGCGACATTCCACCATGCAACAAGAGCGCTGGTTCGTTAGCGTGCTCTGAGCTAAAAGTGCCAAATAGCGGCCTCATTCGAGAAGACCAAATCTGCTCGCCGCGCAAAGAAATGTATTGGCGCTTAAATTTCATGAGAACATTCTATTTAATTCCAGTTAATTCCAGTTAATTCCATTAAATTGCATTGAAGCATTTTAGAAAATCGGTGGCAGAATTCTCGGGTGCATAAATTTAACGCCGAAGTCGAAGAGGTCGCAGATGAGATTCTGGCGTATGCGCTGGATCGACTTCGATTAGAACCTCCGCTTGACGGACCGCTAACTCCTGCTGAGCTGTATGAAAAAGTCGGTAACACCATCACTGCAAAAGGTCTTGGCGGCTTGCCGACTCTTGAAATATTTAAAGAGGTATTAGCAAAAGCCTGTATCTCCACTGATCATGAACGTTATTTAGCATTTATCCCAACAGCGCCATCAGAATATTCATCGCTCTTTGATTTAGTGGTATCAGCTGCATCTATTTATGGCGGTTCATGGCAGGAAGGTGCCGGAGCAGTATTTGCTGAAAACCAAGCGCTTCGTTGGTTGGCAGATTTAGCAGGATTTCCAGCAGAAGCAGGTGGAGTTTTTGTATCAGGTGGCACGATTGGAAATTTATCTGCACTCTGTGTAGCTCGCGAAGATGCAAGACGAAATCATCCAGAACATAAGGGTAAGTGGGCTGTTGTTTGCGGAGATCAAGCCCACTCATCTATTGCAGGTGCGGCGAAAGTCATGGATGTTGAAATTGTTAAAGCAAAACGTAGCGCCGATGGAAAAATTTATGGCGATGCAGTTGCCAAAGCAATTGATGATTACGAAGCAAATGGTGGACGCGTTTTCTGTATCGTTGCAACCGCCGGTACTACCAATTTAGGAATCATTGATCATTTAGATTCTATTGATGATGTCGCAGTTGAGCGAGATATCTGGTTTCACGTTGATGGCGCATATGGTTTGGCAGCTCTCTGCGCACCATCTGTTCGCGCTAAATTCGATGGCATCGAATTTGCCGATTCATTCATTGTTGATCCACATAAATGGTTATTCGCGCCATTTGATGCCTGCGCATTAATTTACAAAGATCCAAAGATTGCCAAAGAGGCGCTCGCGCAACATGCAAGTTATTTAGATACGCTGCATGAAAGCGATGATTGGAATCCATCAGATTATGCAATTCATTTAACGCGCAGAACCCGCGGATTGCCATTCTGGTTTAGCTTGGCAGCAAATGGGACTGATGCTTATAAAGATGCTATGGAATACACCATGCTGATTGCAAAGAAGGCCGTCGAGTTAATTAAAGCGCATCCAAATTTAGATTTACTTATGGAACCAGAACTTTCTATCGTCGCCTTTACTAGAAAAGGTTGGGATAAAGAGGATTACCAAAGATGGTCCGATAAATTGCTGGAAGATCAGATTGGATTTGTCACCCCGTCATCACATGAAGGTCAGCCAATTTTGCGATTTGCGATAGTAAATCCTTGGACCAATGTCGATGATTTAGAGAAGATTTTAGAGACGCTGTAGTAGAGTTCTATCCATGTCAGCACTTGAAAATGCCGCAGAAAGCTTTGGCGCATCTACAACGCTTTCAGATCTCGAGACCCGAATTCTAGATTTTGAACGTTCATGGTGGCGCTATGCCGGCGCAAAAGAGAGCGCTATCAAAGAGCTCTTTGATTTAACACCTGCTCGCTACTATCAATTATTAAATGATCTAATTGATCGTGATGATGCTCTGGCAGCTGCACCGATTTTGGTAAAGCGCCTTCGCCGTCTTCGCGAAGCTCGCACCACAGCGCGTTTCTAATTTAAATCAATTTAAATCAATTTAAATAATTTTAAATTTTTTTAAATCGTATCTGCAAACTCAAAGCCTGCTAAAAATGCCTCCGCCTCTAAATGGCGTGGATAGCGATGTAAAAATTGGTAGAACTCAGAGCCATGATCTGCATACTGCAGATGAATTGCCTCGTGGTAGAGGACAAATTCCAGAACATATGTAGGCGCCTGTTGTAATTTGCTAGCCAATCGGATGCTTCGATCCACCGAGGTACAAGATCCCCATCTTTCATTCATCGCACGCCAGGTAACGGTTGCTGGCCGGATCGCGATTTCTGGGGCGAAAGTAGTAAGTAACTCATCAGCCATCTTCATGAGCTCTGATTCGGGCGCTGCGACCTCTTTAGAGCGAATCTTGGCAATCATCTCCGGAACAATCTCGCGCTCTTCTGCCTTTGTAAGTCGCGCTGGGATTGAAATTACGATTTTGCCGCCTTGTCTAAAGGCAGAGATGTTCCTTTTGCGCCGCTTTGAGCGAATAACGATGATTTCGCCCTCATCGATTCCTGGCAAGGTCTGTTCGATATCACCTGTGATGACCTTTCCGATGACCTTAGCGACATCGATTTCAGCAGCACCTTCAACCATAACTTTATTCTTTCATCTTAAATACTGAAATTGGCTGCAAGAAATCGGTAAAAGCACGAGATTTTTATTTTGATATATCTTCAAAATGCGCAATGTCAAGTTTGCTTCAGGTGGGAAGAAAGTCTAAGTTTTGCCACAGCAAGATCCTCGGATAACTTGTTCGATAGCTGCAAGGGGAAGGCAGTTATAGAACATGGGCCCGAGGATTTTGCCCTTTAAGGGCAA
>JBEAMP010000097.1:0-4162 GCA_041165905.1 Actinomycetota bacterium | reverse complement strand
TGGTTCGCGACGCTCTTCACGTTTTGGTTTCTCTTCACGGATATTAATTCGCTTCTCTAAACGTGAATCAAATTTCTTAGAACCGCGATCTTTACGACGCAGCGCATCTCTATCTGGTTTCATCTCTTCATATTCACGACGCGGTTTGCGATCATCAAATTTCTTTCGACCAGGTTTTGAGCGTTCGCCTCTAGTTACTACCTCTTCAGTGACAGGAACTCCGCTTGGCTCTTGTGCGCCAGTGATTCTAAGTAGCTCCGGATGCAAATGATTATCTCGAGACTCAATGCGAGTCTCTGTCATTTTTACGCCAGCTTCTTTTCCTAAATTATGAACGCGCTTGCGATTGCCACTTGAAGCTATAGAAACCACAGTTCCCTTTGCTCCTGCACGTGCAGTACGACCTGCGCGGTGTAAATAATCTTTATGGGTCTCAGGCGGATCAACATGCACAACCAACGAAACATCATCTACGTGAATTCCGCGAGCAGCCACATCTGTAGCAATTAATGCTCGTTTCTTACCGATTTTGAATGCATCCAGAACGCGCATACGTTGCTTCTGGGTACGGCCACCATGCAAAACGCCTGCATCAACGCCCTGTTTCTTTAACTTTTCAGTTAAACGATCAGCGCCATGCTTGGTGCGTACAAAGAAAATGGTGCGACCTTCTCGCGATGCAATCTGTGCAATAACATCATCTTTCACATGTGAATCCACTACTAAAACATGGTGATCCATATCGGCTTCGCGTTGTTCAGTAACTGCCAAGGAATGGGTCACTGGATCTTTCATAAATTTCTTTACGAGCTTATCTACATCTTTATCTAACGTTGCGCTAAATAATAATCGCTGTCCATCTTGCGGTGTTTTCGCCAGCACTTCAGTTACAACCGGCAAGAAACCCATATCTGCCATTTGATCTGCTTCATCAAGCACCACAATTTCAGTTGCTGATAAATCGATGGTTCCTCTCTTCATATGATCTTGAAGTCGACCTGGCGTTGCAACGACAATCTGTACACCTTTTCGAAGCGCCTGCAATTGAGGTGGATATGGCATACCGCCAGCTAAAACTGTTGAACGTAATCCCACTTCATCTGCATAAGTTGCAAGTACATCATCAATCTGCATCGCTAATTCGCGAGTTGGCGCAAGAATCAGCGCATATGGCGCACCTGGCATTGGCTTTTCAAATGCTAAACGGGTCAATACAGTTAATCCGAAAGCTAATGTCTTTCCAGATCCAGTTTCTCCACGACCTAATACATCGCGCCCATTAATAGCTTCCGGCAAAGTTGCAGTTTGAATTGGAAAAGGAAATTCAATTCCTTCATTACTTAAGGCGCTAACCAGGTTTTTATGAACACCTAATGTGGCGAAAGTTATTTTGTTATTTGGCATTACTAAACTCGCTTTAAATTACTGTCAGCGAGGAATTCGCCAATATCCCTCAGCTATTTAAAGCTCCTATCAGGGAGTAGGTGAATTCTACCCTGTATTTAGAAGTTAAATTAACGCCCACTGAACAGAGATAGATACTGATACATCCTGTGTACCTAGATCAATCACAGTTGCTTCATCAGCAGAAGCTTTGGCCACACCATAAATTGGTGGGTTATATATAGCTCCGCCTTCAGTTAAGTAATTTACTTTGCCTAGTTTTACACCAAGCAACTTCGCATAAGAGATTGCCTTTGCCTTTGCATTCTTTACCGCAGCTGATCGAGCCGCTTCAGTTGCTTTGCTGTTATCCAATACAAATGGTGAAACACCTTGAAGTTGCAAGAAGTCTCCGCCAGCTGCGGCAATTGCATCAACTACCGCGCCAGCATTTGCAGCATTCTTTACAACAATTGTGAATGACTGCGATGCGCGATAACCAATCTGAACCGAACCTTTTTCCTGGGTGTAGTTATATTCTGGATAAACCGTCAGAGAGGTAGTTGCCAAATCTTTTGCACTTACTCCGTTTGCCAAAACAGCTTTACGAACTGCTGCACTGGTGCTATTTGCCTTAGCTAGCGCCGCGCCATTGGTGCCTTCAACAACAGTTACTTGTCCCATTATCTTTACGGCATTAGGTGTCACTTTAACGGTGCCCTCTGCATTAACGGTGATGTATCTAGAAGGTGCTGCTTGCGCATTCTGAACACCTGGAATTATCAGAATAGAAAGCGCTGCAATAGCTGCAATTACTGAACGAAGTTTCATGGCGTTATCCTACTTCCATGGCATCATCACAATTTGTATCGCACTGCACGATAGATGCCTTAGAGCGCGCAGCTAGCCAATTAAAGAATGGCAACCTGATAGCTTTCCCAACAGAGACTGTGTATGGCCTTGGAGCTGATGCGAATAATGAAGCAGCGGTTGCACGTATATATAAGGTGAAAGGTCGACCGTCAGATCACCCGCTAATTGTTCATATTGGTGATTGGCAATTAATGGGCGAATGGACGCAAGAGATTCCCGATTATGCAATTGATTTAGCACGCGCATTTTGGCCAGGTCCTATGACTTTAATTTTTAAGCGAAGCGAACTAGCAAAAGATTTCATCACAGGTGGACAAGAAACAGTCGGCATACGGGTTCCAAATCAAACACTTGCACTGCAATTATTAAATGAATTTTCTAAAGTCGGTGGCAAAGGTATTGCCGCGCCATCAGCCAATCGCTTTGGCCAAGTGTCACCTACGACCGCAGAGGCAGTTCGCCAAGAATTGGGTGCATTCTTAAGTGAATCAGATGCAATTCTTGATGGTGGCCCATGCGCCGTTGGACTGGAATCGACCATCATCGATTGCACGGGCACCAATCCAAAGATTCTCCGTCCTGGTGCAATCACAGTTGAAGATATAAAAGGTGTAACTGGATTAGAAGTTGAATCACTAGAGCGCTCCGAAATTCGGGTTTCTGGTTCACTTGAAAATCACTACGCCCCAGATGCCCAAGTTCTTTTAGATACAGAACCGCAACCGGGGGATGGCTTCATTGCGCTCGCAGAAATTCCAACCCCTGCTGGTGTGATTCGTTTGTCCGCCCCTAAATCACTTGAAGCATTTGCCCATGATCTTTATGCCGCTTTGCGTGAAGGCGACGCTAAAGAAATACAGAAAATTGTTGTTGTGTCGCCACAAGGTGGGGGAATTGCAATTGCAATTAGGGATAGATTAAAGCGCGCAGCCGCGAGCAAATAAATCGGATTAAGTATTTTTCAGAAACACCGCTAAACTGCGCCAGTTCTTGCTGGTTTTATCCAGTTTTGTAGGGGCCTTTAGCTCAGTCGGTAGAGCAACGGACTTTTAATCCGTGGGTCGCGGGTTCGATCCCCGCAGGGCCTACTTTGGCGCTTTAACAAAGAGCGCTCGTCTATGACCGGTCATTACTTTGATATATCATCTTCGCCAAGAAAAACTGTCACTACCAACCTTTAGGCTACCGCAAAGTAACCAAAGCATCTGCTGCCCCAGAAGTTCACCAGGAAGTTTGTTTATGGAGATCATGCAAGGTTTTGTTAGCTGGTTAGCTCACAAACCGACCCCGGATGAAATATGCCGTGCGCTCGTAACTGATTTCATGAAAAAACATGGCGCATGTTGTGCACGTGTTGGCCGATTAAATAAAGACGATAGTTATCACTATCTTGGTCAATATGGTTTTGATACAAATGAGACCGGAAAGTTATTGCCTGGTCAAGTTTGGCGCCAATCTAAAGATATTGAGATCAATCAAATTGCGGCTGGTCATCTACCTGGTCCTTGGACACAGAACAGAAAGCAAGTTTTAATCGAATTACGAGCGCGTGGCACTGTTTATGGTTGGTTAAATCTTATGTTCTCTACACCTAAGCATGATGAAGAAGAACAGAAATCCGCACATTTTGATGCTTCTTTATTTGCACTTGCCACATCACTTTATTTATCTTTAACACATCCACAAGAATTCTCTAGCGAAAAAGATTTAGGAGTTGAAAAAGGAATTCCTTCCGTGGATTCTCTAACCAAGCGCCAATTAAATATTTTAAAGGGAATGGTTGACGGAAAGACCAATCATGATCTTGCAACACAATTAGGTTATTCAGTCTCAACAATTCGTCACGAAACTATGCGTATCTATCAAGCGTTAGCAGTTAGCGATCGCCGCGAAGCTGCGCAGAGAG
>JBEAMP010000096.1:0-3805 GCA_041165905.1 Actinomycetota bacterium | reverse complement strand
TGAGTATCAGTTCCGCCAGAAATTGCTCGCATTCCCTCTGCAACTAATCCCGCTGCTAACGCCTTTGCATTGGTAATAACTTGCTTTGCATATGTTTGATATGAAGATTGCTGACATTCATGTAGGGCAACTGCCTTTGCAGCAACTGCAGACATGATTGGACCACCCTGCATTCCAGGAAATACTGCTTTATCGATCGCTGCCGCATGCTCGGCTTTAGAAAGAATCATTCCGCCGCGAGGTCCACGAAGTACTTTGTGTGTAGTAAATGACACTACATCTGCATAAGGAACAGGTGAAGGAATCGCTTTGCCGGCAACAAGACCAATGAAGTGCGCTGCGTCCACCCACATGATTGCACCTACTTCATCGCAAATCTGACGCACTTTTTCAAAGTCCACCAAACTTGGATAAGCAGTTGCACCAGAACAAATCATCTTTGGCTTTTCACGTAGTGCAACATCGCGCATCTCGTCGTAATCAATAAGCTCAGTATCTTGGCGCACGCCATAAGAAACAATGTCGAACCATTTACCTGAGAAATTTACTTTTGAGCCATGCGTTAAATGACCGCCATGTGGAAGCGACATTGCCATGACTTTGTCGCCAGGCTTTGTGAAGGCTGCGTACACAGCGATATTTGCTGATGCGCCAGAATGTGGCTGTACGTTTGCATGGTCTGCGCCAAATAATTGTTTAGCACGTTCAATTGCGATTTCTTCTGCGCGATCGACAACTTCACAACCACCGTAGTAGCGCTTACCTGGATAGCCTTCGGCATACTTATTACTAAGTGGTGTTCCGAGCGCCGCCAAAACAGCGCCAGATGTAAAGTTTTCGGATGCGATTAATTGCAAACCAGTCTGTTGACGTTTAATTTCGGCAAGCAGAATGCTTGCGATTTCTGGATCTTGCTTCTCTAATAAATCGAAATCTGGACCATATTTGCGCGCATCTGTCATGAGACAAAGTCTACTGCGCCAGCCCTTAATACTTTATGGGCGCCAGCAATCGTGCGAACCACAGTAGTCGGCAAGCCTTTACGTAACTTTCCATTATTGAAGAAGAGCTCAATCCCATCTCTTGGAACTTCGGAGCTTGCTGAAATTGGAGGTTGTCCGATTTTTGAAACTGAAGCCGTGGCTAACGGTCCAGTCTTTGCCAAGATTGCCTTAATAAATGGCGCACTTGGAACTCGAATTGCAACTTCGTCTAATTCATTATTATCGCCAAGGTCCCAATTTAAAAGTGCGCTAGGCAATACTTGAAATGTTACTTTGCCTGGCCAATATTTTTTCATGGCGGTAATTGTTCTTTTATCTAAATTTCTAGAAATTCCTTCTGCCATTTTGAAGTTAGCGACCAAAACTTGTGCCTTGACTCCAAGTTCGTCTGCGCGTAAAACATGCATAGCTCTTACTGCATCATGATTAAATGCATCGCAAATATACGCATAAGCATTTTCCATTGGAACCGCTATTACGTAGCCATCTGAAATTGCTTTAACAGCGCGAGTAACATGGCGAGCAAGGGTGCCCTTCTTCAAATCAATTTCTTGCATCTCTTCCTCTGTTATCGCTTAACGGCACTGGTCCATCGAGGTCTATCGTTTAAATCATAATGCAATTCGATATTTGTGAACATCTCTTCTAGTAAGCCAGATATCGCCTGGCCTTGAAGTTCAGTGTGTTCGATTGCCAACGTGCCACCACTTTTTAGTAAACGAGCGGCAGCATCTATAAATTGCTTCGGGATCTCAAGTCCGGTGGTTCCACCAAATAGCGCTGCACTTGGTTCATTCTTCACATCTGCCGGTAGCTCTTGATCATTTGGAACATAAGGTGGATTAGCAATTACAAAATCTGCCTTTACGCCCGGTAACGCATCTCTGACGTCACCTTCTACTACTCGCATCTCTTCGACATAACGAGCGACATTTTTTCTCAGCCAAACAATAGCTTCGGGACTTTTTTCAACTGCAATAGCGCGCACTCGATCACACTCAGTAGATAGAGCTATAGAAAGAGCGCCACTTCCTGCACCTAAATCAATTACGCTAACTAATCCAAATTTGTTTTCAATTAATGCCAGAAGATAAGAGACCATCAATTCAGATTCAGGTCTTGGAACCAAAACACCTGGCCCTACTTCTAAAGTTAAATCTCTGAAGTGCGCTTCTCCAGTTATATATTGCAGCGGTTCATGAGAAAGTCTGCGATTTATTAATTGATGATAATCCTCCGCGATATCTCCAATATTCTCCATTGCGAGTTCTAACGCCACTGGATTATGTAATTCCATTCGATTTATACCTAATAAATGTGCAAATAAAATTTCAGCGTCGACTTCAGAATATCCTGCTTTCGTTAAATTATCTTTAGCAGTACGAATCAGATCGCGAACCATCTGTATTTAGTTTCCGGCTAGCTTGGCTGCCTTATCAGCATCTAGAAGTGATTGAATTACTGAATCAAGTTCTCCATTTAATACTGCATCTAAATTATTTGCTTTGTAATTTACGCGGTGATCACTTAAACGATTCTCTGGAAAGTTGTAAGTGCGGATACGTTCTGAACGATCCACCGTACGCACTTGGCTCTTGCGCTCTGCAGCAGCTGCGGCATCTGCCTTCTCTTGCGCATCCGCAAGTAAGCGTGCACGCAAAATACGAAGCGCAGATTCCTTATTTTGCAACTGTGATTTTTCGTTCTGACAACTTACAACAATTCCAGTAGGTACGTGTGTTAAACGCACCGCAGAATCAGTGGTATTAACGCTCTGACCGCCAGGGCCAGATGAACGATAAACATCTACACGTACATCATTCATATTTAATTCGACATCAACTTCTTCTGCTTCCGGAAGTACTAAAACGCCTGCCGCTGAAGTGTGAATTCGGCCCTGTGATTCAGTTTCTGGAACGCGTTGAACTCGATGTACTCCACCTTCAAATTTCAACTTTGCATAAGGAGATTGACCAGGTGCAGGAGTACCTTTTGATTTAACTGCAATAGAAATATCTTTATAGCCACCAAGATCTGATTCAGTAACATCAATTACTTCAGTCTTCCAACCTTGCTTTTCGGCATAACGCATATACATGCGCAGTAAATCTCCGGCAAAGAGCGCAGACTCATCTCCACCAGCGCCAGCTTTTATTTCCATAATTACATCGCGATCATCATTTGGATCTCGAGGCAATAAGAGCTCTTCCAGGATTTCAGCATTTGCAGCCTCTGCTGCTTCAAGCGCTGGAATCTCTGCTGCAAATTCAGGTTCTGCCTCCGCCAACTCTTTAGCTGCTGCTAAATCTTCAACGCTCTGTTTCCATTTGCGATAGCCAGCAACAACTGGGCCCAACTGCGCATAACGACGACCAAGTTTGCGAGCATTGCTAGCGTCGGCATGAATGCCAGGATCAGCCATCTGCTTTTCGAGTTCGGCGTATTCATTTACCAACTCGATTGCTGAGGCAAAACGCTCAGTCATCTCTTCTCCTTATTAAAATAAAAAACCGCACGCCAGATAATTCTGGCTGGTGCGGTTTTTTAAGAAAGCTACTTGGACTGGCTATTGGACTTCTTACCGAAACGCTCTTCGAACTTAGCGACGCGTCCACCGGTATCAAGAATGCGCTGCTTACCGGTGTAGAACGGATGGCACTTGTCGCAAACTTCAACATAGATTGAACCGGTTGTAACGGTTGATCGAGTCTTAAATGATTCGCCGCAACCGCAGTTAACAGTGGTCTCGACGTACTCTGGGTGAATCTCTGGCTTCATGATGGTTCCTTTTTTAATGAACT
>JBEAMP010000095.1:0-4225 GCA_041165905.1 Actinomycetota bacterium | reverse complement strand
TGAAAGACCATTGAAAATTTAGTGCGTCTAAGTTCACGTAGTCGATTGGCATCTACTTTGAGAATATCTTCCCCGTCATAAACTAGTTCGCCTTGAGTTGGTTCAATCAAACGAGTCATGCAGCGAACCAGGGTTGATTTACCTGAACCAGATAAGCCCATTACAACGAAGACTTCGCCCTTTGCTACTTCAAAAGAGACATCTCTTACAGCGATGGTATTGCCGGTCTTGTTTCGAAGTTCGGTGCGAGTTAAATCAGCATCTGGAGTACCTATTAATTTCTCAGCGTTTGGCCCGAAAACTTTCCAAACATTTTTAACTGAGATCATCGACTTTGATGACATTTATCCTCCGGATTTGTATGTGGTTAGCGCTCGGCAAACCAACCTGATTTAGCAGGCTTATTGTTAGTCCAAATGTGTTTACTTTCAAGGAATTCAGAGAGGCCATGCTCGCCTAATTCTCTGCCAATGCCAGATGCTTTAAATCCGCCCCACTCTGCCTGCGGTTTATATGGACCATAATCATTTACCCATACCGTGCCGTGGCGAAGTGCTCGTGAAACACGTTTGGCTTTAGCTTCGTCTTTGGTCCAGACCGCACCGCTTAAGCCGTAAATCGTGTCATTTGCAATCGCAATAGCTTCAGCCTCAGTCTCAAAAGTTTCTACCGTAATTATTGGTCCAAAAGATTCATCTTGAACACAACTCATCTTGGTATTGCAACCATCAAGGACTGTTGGTGGAAAAAAATTGCCTTTTGCAAAATCTCCCTCAGTTAACTTCTTGCCACCCACTAAAAGTTTTGCGCCTTCAGCAACTGCCTTATCAACATACTCCTGAACTTTGTTTAAGTGGTTTGAACTAATTAAAGGACCAGTTTCCGCTTCTGAAAAAGAAGGTCCACCAACTTTAATTTCTTTAGCGCGACTAGCGATTTCAGTTACTACTTTTTCATGTATTGATTTTTCAACTACTAAACGAGTTCCGGCTGAACATACTTGACCAGAATGAAGGAATCCTGCAGTAACTGCATTGTCAATTGCCGCATCTAAATCAGCATCAGCAAAAATGATATTTGGATTCTTGCCGCCTAGTTCTAGGGCAACTTTCTTTATGGTCTTTGATGCTAAAGACATTATTCGTTGGCCGATAGCTAAGCTGCCAGTAAATGAAACCAAATCAATACGTGGATCTGAAGTAAGTAAATCTCCAATTGAAGAGCCCTTACCAAGAATTAAATTAGCAACACCAGCTGGAACGCCAGCTTCATCAATTAATTTAAATAAATGTATAGCTGTGGAAGGGGTAAGTTCGGCCGGTTTTACGATGAAAGTACAGCCTGCAACCAATGCAGGAGCAACTTTCCAAGAGACTTGAAGTAACGGGTAATTCCAAGGGCCGATCAACGTACAGACACCAACCGGCTCTTGAACCACACGAGAATCAATATGTTCTATACCTACATTTACAACTCTTTCATGCTCTTTCTTGCCAATCTCTGCAAAGTGGCGAAAGCATGCGATTACATCAGCGATGTCATATTCAGCTTCGATCAATCGCTTTCCAGTGTCATCGCTTTCTAGTTTTGCCAGAATCTTTAAATCTCGCTCCATTAAATCAGCAATCTTGCCAACTATGTTTGAACGTTTTTCAAAACTCCAATTTGAAAATTCACCTGAATCAAAAGCGGTACGCGCAGCATTTATTGCAAGTTCTACATCAGGCGCGGTCGCCTCTGCAACAGTTGCAACTAAATGTCCGTCAGCCGGACTTATGACATCGCAAGTCTGGCCTTTTTCTGGCGAGACCCACTTGCCATTTATGTAAAGAGTATTACTCACCTAACTCTGATTTTCTCTTTGCTACATAATCTTGTAGCCCAGTAAGAATTGAGGCATCCATCTCTGGTTGCACATACTCTTCTAGCTTCTTCTTCCAAATTTCTTCTGCGCGAGCTCGTGTGTCCTTTGCGCCTAGTCGTGTCCAGCGATCGTAGTTATCGCTGTTAGTTAAAAATGGACGATAGAAACAATCACGGAAACGTTCCATAGTGTGTGCAGCTCCCAAGAAGTGTCCACCATGGCCAACTTCTTGATGTGCATCGAACGCAAGTGATGCTTCATTAAACTCAAGCGGCGTAAATTCAGCCATCAACGCTTGAAGGATTTCAATATCAACTATGAATTTGTCATAAGAAGAGACAAGCCCGCCTTCTAGCCATCCTGCTGAGTGCATAACCCAGTTAGTTCCGGCCAAGAAAGTTGGGAGCATGGTCATCAAAGTTTGATATCCAGCTTGCGCGTCAACAGTTTGAGATGAATTTAGAGTTCCACCGCCACGGAAAGGCAATTTAAAACTGCGGGCAATTTGGCCGGTGCAAAGTAGGCCAATACCTGATTCTGGAGTACCAAATTGTGGCGAACCTGATTGCATATCTACATTTGATAAGAATGAACCAAATACCACCGGTGTTCCTGGGCGAATCAATTGCGCAAGTGCAATACCGGTGAGCGCTTCCGCAATTTGCTGTGCCAAAGTTGCTGGAATTGTTACTGGTGACATCGCACCCATTAACAAGAATGGAGTAAATACAACTGGCTGACCTGCGAGCGCATATTCACGCATCGAATCAAGCATGCGATCATCCCAACGAAGTGGTGAGTTGCAGTTGACTAGCGAAATCAGCGCTGGAGTTTGTTCGATAACTTTACGTCCGCCGTGAATAATTTCAGTCATAGCAATTACATCACGTGCATTTTCTGCAGACACCACATTGCCCATAAAGAATTTGTCAGTCAAAGTGGCTTGAGCCATGACCATATCTAAATGTCGTGAATCAAGTGAAAGATCATTTGGCTCCACCACAACACCACCAACTGAGTCGAGCGCATCAAAACTCTGGGCAAGCTTGCAGAAGTTTTGGAAATCATTAAATGTTCCATCACGACGAGTTGAACCTTCTAAAACGAATGGTGGGCCGTAAACACCACCAAATACCATGTGATTGCCACCGATGTGTACATTTCGTTTTGGATTACGAGCTCGAAGATCGAATTCAGATGGCGCCTTTGCGATTTGCTTCAAGATCCATTCTGGATCGAACTTCACACATTCGCCCGAAACTTCTTGGCCAGCTTCTTTCAACATATCGACTGCCCAAGGACTTGCAAACTCAAGACCTATTTCAGAAACAATTCGTTTCCACCCAGCATTTAAAGTTGCCATTGATTCTTCAGAGAGAATCTCATAACGAGGCATATTATTTACAAACATTCTGCGCCTTTCGCTTGCTTGACCAAGGCCAACATTAGAGAATACGCTCAGATAATGGAACAAGGGTTCCATTATGCGGAACAGTAAATTTTAACATAGTGCAGGTATAGGCGGTGAATTTATGGCTCTAACAGGTACGCAAGCAGTTGATCGTGCAACATCGCTGCTGATTGCAATTTTAAATTCACCTGAACCTCCACTGCTCTCTGAACTTTCAAGGCAACTTGGTTTACCCAAATCAACTACATCCAGAATTCTTGGCGCACTAGAGCGTCAAGGTCTTGTACGTCGTGATCGAAATAGCGCATACCTTGGTGGCGAAGTTCTCCTTCGATATGCATCAACTCAAAATCAGGATGCAGCATTGATTGCAAGGATGCGACCAGTCCTAGAAAGTTTGGCTGCTAAAACTTCTGAATCGGTTAATTTGGCTGTACCAGGTTCGGATGATCTTAAATTAATTGATCAAGTCGATGGTAAACATTTACTAGGTGCAACAAATTGGATTGGTCGTAACGTTCCTTATCATGCTTCAGCACTTGGAAAAGTTCTACTTGCATTTGGTGCAGCTTCATTGCCAAGCGGAACTCTTCAAACCAAAACTTCTCGCACGATCACCACTCGTTCATTACTTAATGCAGAGTTAGAAAAGGTACGTAAAGCAGGTTTTGCGATTATTGATAATGAACTTGAAGATGGTTTAGTTGCGGTCGCAGCACCAGTTTTTGGCCATGACGGACAAGTAATCGCCGCAATCTCAATTTCAGGTCCGGATGCTCGCATTACTCGCGAGCAATTAAATAAGTTTGGTGAACTCATAATTAAAGAATTAAAGATAGAAAGCACACAGATAGCGAAAGCTAAAGGAAAGGTAGGCGCAGCATGAGCCATGAAGAGATCCTCAAAGGCTTATTCGATGAGACTCTTGTAGGAAACGCTCCTGCAGTACT
>JBEAMP010000094.1:0-6451 GCA_041165905.1 Actinomycetota bacterium | reverse complement strand
ATAATTGCTACCGAAAGCCCTGCTTCTCGAGCAGAAACTGCTGCGCGTAAACCAGCGCCGCCAGCGCCAATAATTAGAACGTCATACTTAAATTTCTGAAGTGTCATCTTGATCTACCCTTTAGAAGAAATAGAAGTTGGTAATCGTGCCATTGGCAACGAGGCGGACATATAAATCAGTAAGGGCTACACCAAATAATGAAACCCAAGCAAAGTTCTGGTGCTTCTCATTTAACTTTGAAACCCATCCCCACATCTTGTAACGCACTGGATGCTTTGAGAAGTTACGTAAACGTCCACCAACAATATGGCGACATGAGTGACATGAAAGTGAATAACCCCAAAGTAGCGCTGCGTTAATTAGTAAAACTATGGTGCCAACTGACATGTGGCCCCACTCTTTATGTTCATCGCGGAATGCAAGAATTGCATCGATTGTCAGAATTACGTTGAAGACCATACCTGCAAGGAAGAACCAACGATGTCCATTCTGAACAATCAATGGTGCTTTGGTTTCACCGCTATACGACTTATGTGGTTCTGCAACTGCACAAGCAGGTGGTGATTGCCAGAATGAACGGTAATACGCCTTGCGGTAGTAGTAGCAAGTCATTCTGAAACCTAATGGGAAAATTAAAATAAATAGCGCTGGTGAAATTGCCAGACCAAATAAAACTACATGTCCAAATGGTGTTCCAAATAGCGCAGAACCTTCAACACAGTCGGTTGATAAACATGGTGAATAAAAAGGAGAGATCAGCGGTTCGGCAAAATAATATTTTGCTTCAAAGGCACGAAAAGTTGCATAGATGATGAATGCAACTAGAACTGCAACGGTAATTGTTGGTTGCAACCACCATCGATCGGTTCGTAACGTCCTCGCATCAATTTTGGCGCGACCAGGCGAGAAAACTCCTGCCATTTTTATTGCCTCCGTGAGAGATAAGTACAGGGCTAAGTTTGCTCTCAGGTTTTAATTACTCATAGCCAGAATAAGGAAAAAGCGCGTGCATTTAGTCACGCGCTTTTCCTCTTTCGAGCGGAGGGCGTGGGATTTGAACCCACGAAGGTTTCCCTTGCCGGTTTTCAAGACCGGTGCACTCGGCCGCTATGCGAGCCCTCCGTGGGGTAATTTATATGGAGAGGCCCAGGATTCAAAATTTGAGAATTTTATTCCGCTTTAGCGGCAGCAATCCGTAAAAGAGCTAATGCAGCCAATCGAGTTGTTCGATTATCTGGAGTATCGATTGTCGAATCTATCTCTGTAATATCAAAATGATTGACTCGTTTATCCAAAGCTATTTCATAAACTAATTTTAGTAATTCATTAGCAGTAATGCCGCCCGGAAGTGAAGCTGGAGCTGCTGGCACAACAGATCGATCACAAACATCCATGTCAATATCAAGATAAATATATTTACAATTTGTGAGATATTGAAAACTATCAGCCACGATATTTTTGATGTTTTCTTGTGAGATCTGATTTCGATGTATTACTTTTATCCCAGCTAATTTTGCTCGCTCTGCATAAAATTTAGAATTTGCAAAATCATTAATACCTATTTGAACAATTTGATTTCCCAGTAATCCAGCTTCAATTAGCTGTCTGATTGGTGAGCCGTTTGAAATTCCATCTCTGAGGTCATGGTGTGCATCTAAAGTAATTAGACCTATCTCTTTTAAATCTGCTTTCTTGCCAAGTGCCATCACACCTGAATAAGTAATTGAATTATCTCCACCTAGTAAAACAAGAGTCTTTACAGTTTTTTTAGATATTAATTCGATGGACTCTGATTGAGAATCTGGATTTGGTAAATCTCCCAAATCAACAGCTTTGATTTTCTCAGATAAATCGATATCTTTTTCAGCAAAATAAGTTGAATACCTAAGCAGCGCTTCTCGAATCGCATTTGGTGTTTTATCTGCTTGATTCGGTGTGATGGCGCTTTTTGATGCTCCAACACCTAATATTCCTAAGTCATAAATTGATGAATCATCGCTTTGGCTAAACCAATGACCGGCGCGCATCCAATTGGGATCGTTGTGCAACAACATTTAAGCCGTGACTCCTGACAGAAGAAACCTTTTCGGATAGCCTTTTGCAACCTCGGAGGTAATAATGCCAGCAGAAGTCACAATTGGAATAGATGGTTTAAGCCAAGAATCACTGCTTGCAATCGCAAGAAAAGGCGCGAAAGTTAGTATCTCTGCAGATGCTGCGAGCGCCATAAATAAATCAAGAACAATTGTTGATTCATTGGCTGCTTCTGAAATACCGGTTTATGGAATTTCTACTGGTTTTGGTGCACTTGCACGTAAATTTATTGATGCCGACAAACGTGTGCAATTACAAAAATCTTTGATTAGATCTCACGCAGCTGGTTCTGGTGAAATTGTAGAGGTCGAAGTCGTTAGGGCAATGATGGCAGTTCGTTTAGCCACAATGTGCCGAGGTTTATCGGGTGTTCAATTAAAAACTGCAGAAACTTATGCTGCCATGCTTAATTCAAATATCACTCCAGTAGTTCGCGAATACGGATCACTTGGATGTTCTGGCGATTTAGCGCCGCTTTCTGCCTGCGCTCTTGCCGCAATGGGCGAAGGTGAAGTAATTACAAGTGAAGGCAAAATTGTTGCCACCGAAATTGCCTTCAAAGAGCATGCAATTCAGCCTGTAGAACTTTCATCCAAAGAAGGCTTAGCGCTAATAAATGGAACTGATGGAATGCTTGGCCAACTTGTATTAGCTCTACATGACATTTCAAATTTGTTAAAGACTTTAGATGTTACGACTAGCTTAAGTGTTGAAGCGCTTTTAGGCACAGATAAAGTTTTCCAAAAACATCTTCATGATTTAAGACCACAGGTAGGTCAGGGAAAATCTGCTGCAAATATTGCAAAGCTGCTGTCCGACTCTCCTCTAGTTAAGTCGCATGCTGGGAAAGAAGATGGACGAGTACAAGATGCATACTCTTTACGTTGCGCACCACAAGTGGCAGGCGCTGCGAGAGATACCGTGGCACATGCTTCACGGGTTGCCGATTTAGAGTTGCAATCAATTATTGATAATCCAATTGTTTTAACTACTGGGGAAATTAGTAGTAATGGAAATTTTCATGGCGCACCTATTGCTTATGTGCTTGATTTTCTGGCGATCGCAATCGCAGATGCCGCGTCGATGTCTGAACGCCGCAGCGATCGAGCGCTAGATGAGCATCGTTCATTTGGATTACCGCCCTTTCTTGCGCATGATGCCGGGGTTGATAGCGGCATGATGATTGCGCAATACACACAAGCAGGGCTGGTGTCTGAGATGAAGCGCTTGGCCGTGCCGGCATCTGTTGATTCCATTCCCTCTTCGGCAATGCAAGAAGATCATGTCTCTATGGGTTGGCATGCAGCAAGAAAATTACGTAAATCAATTGATGCATTCACTCGTGTCATTGCAATTGAATTAATGATTGCTTCTCGCGCAGTTGATATGCGCACGCCTTTGACTGCCGGAACCGGTACCAACGCTGCAATTAAAACTTTAAGGAGCAAAGTTGCCGGACCGGATAGTGATCGTTGGTTAACCCCGGAGATTGAAGCCTCTGTTGAATTGGTTAAGTCAAATGAAATTTTAAATTCTGTAGAGAAAGCAGTTGGTCAATTGTTATGAGTCGAGTAATTCATTCACCACAAGGAAGTGCAATTTCAGCGCTCGGATGGCAACAAGAAGCAGCGCTTCGGATGTTGCAAAATAACTTGGATCCAGAAGTTGCAGAACGTCCCGAAGAATTAGTTGTTTATGGTGGTACTGGAAAAGCCGCACGCGATTGGAAATCTTTTGATGCGCTAATTCGCACACTTAAGACTTTAAAAGCTGATGAAACCATGCTGGTGCAATCTGGTAGACCCGTTGGTGTTTTTCAAACACATGAATGGGCGCCTAGAGTTTTAATCGCAAATTCAAATTTAGTTGGTGATTGGGCAAATTGGCCAGAGTTCCGTCGATTAGAGGCCGCAGGCCTGACTATGTATGGACAAATGACTGCTGGATCTTGGATTTACATTGGAACGCAAGGAATTTTGCAAGGTACTTATGAAACTTTTGCCGCAGTAGCTAATCAGGATTTCGGCGGAACTCTGGCTGGAACTTTAACTTTAACTGGCGGCGTAGGTGGAATGGGTGGTGCACAACCACTTGCAATCACAATGAATGACGGGGCATGTATTTGCGTTGATGTTGATGCAACGAGATTACAGCGACGTGTAGATCATCGATATCTGGATGCCTGGACTGAAAATGTTGAAGAAGCCCTAGAAATAGCGTTAAAAGCAAAGGCGGAGCGGAAGGCATACAGCATTGGTTTGCTTGGTAATGCCGCGACAATTTTCGCTGATTTTCTAAAACGCGGCGTGCCAATTGATATTGTCACAGATCAAACCTCTGCGCATGATCCACTTTCATATTTACCAGAAGGAATTTCAGTTGCAGATTGGCAAGATATGGCAAAGAAAGATCCTGCTGGATTTACAAAACGGTCTCGCGAATCTATGGCAAAACAAGTTGAAGCAATGGTTGGCTTTAAAGATGCTGGTGCAACAGTTTTTGATTATGGAAATTCAATTCGCGGTGAAGCCATGTTGGCTGGATATTCGCGCGCATTCGATTTTCCAGGTTTCGTTCCGGCTTACATCAGACCGCTTTTCTGCGAGGGTAAGGGTCCGTTTAGATGGGTTGCTTTAAGTGGTGACAAAAAAGATATCGCGGCAACTGATAAAGCGGTATTAGAACTATTTCCTGATAACGAACCATTACATAGATGGATTCGCAAAGCATCTGAGAAAGTTGCCTTTCAAGGTCTACCAGCCAGAATTTGTTGGTTAGGTTATGGTGAAAGACATTTAGCTGGTGAGAGATTTAATGAGATGGTGGCTAAAGGTGAAGTCTCAGCGCCAATTGTTATTGGTCGTGATCATTTAGATTGTGGTTCTGTGGCTTCTCCTTATCGCGAAACCGAAGCCATGCTTGATGGTTCTGATGCAATCGCAGACTGGCCACTACTAAATGCTTTAGTCAATACTGCATCGGGTGCATCATGGGTTTCAATTCATCATGGCGGCGGCGTGGGAATCGGTAGATCGATTCATGCTGGACAAGTTTCAGTTGCAGATGGCACGCCGTTAGCTGCAGAAAAATTGCGTCGAGTGTTAACAAATGATCCAGGTATGGGTGTGATTAGACATGTTGATGCTGGTTATGAAAAGGCAGATCAAGTTGCAAAAGATCGTGATGTCCGAATTCCAATGCAAGAGGCATAAGCAGTCTTTATGGGCACCCAATTAATCAGCAATATCGGCCAATTAATCACTAATTCTGATGAAGAGTTAGGGATTATTACCGATGCGGCCATAGTGATTGATGGCCAAAAGATTTTATGGGTTGGTTCTAACAAGGAAGCGCCAGCAGCCGATAGCACGATTGATGCAAACGGCGGAGTAGTTACGCCGGGATTTGTGGATTCGCATACGCATGCCGTTTTCGCTGGAGATAGAAGTAAAGATTATGTCGCCAGAATGTCAGGCCAAAAATATGCAACTGGTGGTATTAAAACTACGGTCGCAGCAACCAGAGCCGCAACTGAAAATGATTTGATATCACACGCCAGAGAATTATTGAGAAAATGTCATAGCCACGGCACAACTACGGTAGAAATTAAATCAGGATACGGTTTAAATGTAGATGCCGAATTAAAAATATTAAAGGTTGCGAAAACTTTCACCGATGAAACTACTTTTCTTGGTGCACATGTAATTCCTGCAGAATACGAAAATGACCGCGCAGGTTATATCGAACTTGTTAAAAGTGAGATGTTGGATGCAGTTGTACCGTATTCAAAATGGATTGATGTTTTCTGTGATAACGGCGCTTTCTCAGTTGATGAAGCAAGAGAAATTCTTCAATCAGGAATTGCAAAAGGTTTAATGGGAAGAATCCACGGTAATCAATTAGGAGATACCGGTGGTGCGGAATTAGCAATTGAGTTGAATCTAGCTTCGGTTGATCATGCAACTCATGTTTCAAACGAAACAATCGCGGCGCTGGCAGAAAGTAATGTGGTTACAACTTTCCTGCCAGGTGCAGAATTCTTCACAAAGTCTCTCTATCCAAAAGTGAATTTATATTTTGAATTGGGAGCGAAAGTTGCACTCGCAACTGATTGCAATCCGGGATCTTCTTATTTAACATCCATGCCAATCGCCATGTCGTTAGCCATCAGAGAGATGGGTTTTACTCCGGCACAAGCTCTATACGCAGCAACCGCAGGCGGGGCAGCTGCGCTTCGACGTAGCGATATTGGCCATTTGCAGCCTGGCGCAAGGGCTGATTTGGTTATCTGGCAAGCGCCAACTTTTGAACATATTGCTTATCGCTTGGGTGATATTGATAAGAAAATCTTAACGAC
>JBEAMP010000093.1:0-17965 GCA_041165905.1 Actinomycetota bacterium | reverse complement strand
GGTTTTGTAAATGCAGGATATTCAATATAACCATCTTCAGAATGTGACTCTTCAACAATAGATTCAGGATTACCAAGAACTCCTGGAATAAGTCTTGAAACAGCTTCGGCAATCACAATGGCTGCTACCTCACCGCCATTTAAAACGTAGTCGCCAATTGAAACTTCACGAACTTTAAAACCTTCATTTAAGTAATATTGACGTACACGATCATCGATACCTTCGTAACGACCACAGGCAAAAATTAGATGAGAAGAATTAGAAAGTTCTTCAGCCATTCTTTGATTAAAAAGCTGGCCAGCTGGAGTTAATATAATTAGTTCGGATTCTTTGGTGATGACTTGATCAATTGCTTTACCCCAAACTTCTGGCATCATAACCATGCCTGCGCCGCCACCGTATGGTGTGTCATCTACTTGGCGATGAACATTTGTTGCTTGATCTCTTAAGTCATGGACGCCAATTTCGATAATTGATTTATCGCGTGCTTTTCCAATTAGTGAAAGTTTTAGTGGTTCGAAAAATTCAGGGAATATTGAGATGAAATCTAACTTCATGAAATCACCGGTGGTATAACCACAACTCGCTTACCTGCTAAATCAACAGTAGGCACGAGCTGGCGGACAAATGGAATTAAAGCTTCGCCACTCTTAGTTTTAATTACAAGACAATCTTGAGCTGGCAAGTTCAAAACTTCGGTAACGACGCCAAATTCTGAACCATCTTCTAGCTCTGCACGAAGACCAATTAATTGTTGTACGTGGTAATCATCTTCATCAATGCCAACTTCATTGATATCTACTTCGGCATAGAGCAAGGTGTTGCGAAGCTTTTCTATGCCATTTCGATCGTTTATACCTTCAAAGCCAAGCAAGAGAATTCCATTATGAACGCGAGCGCTTGAGATAATTAATTTGCCATCGTCAGTTAGAACTTCTGCGCCAACAGCAAAGCGACGCTCAGGTTCGTCCGTGCGAACCTCGATTGTCGCTTCACCTAATATTCCGTGAGCACGTCCAATGCGCCCAACGTTAAGTCTCATTAAAGAGTACTAACGAACTTCGTCTGCCTCGATGAGATCTACGCGTACCGAACGACCTGCAAGCGCGCTCATCACAGTACGTAGCGCTTTCGCAGTACGTCCGTTGCGACCGATTACCTTGCCAATGTCTTCTGGATTGACATTAACTTCAAGAGTTGTGCCACGACGATGTGTCTTCTCTTTAACAATTACATCTTCAGGATTTTCAACAATCCCTTTAACTAAATGTTCTAGAGCTTCGTCAAGCATTATTCAGCTGCTGCTTCTTCTGTTGCTTCTGCTGCTGGAGCAGCTTCTTCAGCAACTACCTCTGCCACAGCTTCTGCTGTTGGTGCTTCTTCTGCAACAGTTTCTGCAACTGGAGCTTCTTCGGTTACAACTTCAGCAACTGGTGCAGGAGCAGACTTCGCAGCTAATTTATCTTGCGCCTTCTTCTTTGCAGTTGTTGCACCTTCAGCTGGTTCGTTAGCCGCAGCCTTAACTGCTGCTTCGTAATTAGCCTTCTTATCAAAACCTGGCTTCTGTGGTTCAACAACACTTGAAGTTGATCCTTCACCTGTGAACTTGCCCCAGTCGCCAGTTAGTTTAAATAACTTTGTAACTGCTGCAGATGGCTGTGCGCCTACTTTTAGCCAGTGCTGTGCGCGATCTGAGTTGACCTCTACAACAGATGGGTTTGCACCTGGAACATAACGACCGATCTCTTCGATTGATAGACCGTTGCGCGCCTTCTTAGAGTCGATAACGACGATACGATAAAAAGGTGTGCGGATTTTTCCAAGACGCATTAAGCGAATCTTTGTTGACAAAACATTGCTCCTATTAGGTAAAAAATTTTGGACCAGATGGTTTTCGCTTTGGAGTTTGCGAGAACCTTCTAGCTATTTACTTCCGACGCGGGTAGAGGGGCCGCGCTCAGGGTCGTAATTCTGCCAGCGAGCGTGGAATCGACCAAATCGGAGGTTAGCTACGCTCTTCAGCCGCTCTTTTAGCTGGATTTCCGCTCTTTGATTTCTTCTTATGAACAATTGGTGCTTTAGGGGCCGGCATATTTGGCATTGCTGGCATTCCTGGAATCGAGCCGCCGGAACGAGCCATCTTCATCGCTTTTTGAGCCTGAGCAAATCGATCAACAAGATTATTTACTTCAGAGACCTGACGACCACTTCCCTTTGCAATGCGAGCTCGACGTGAGCCATTTAGAATCTTTGGATCTCTGCGCTCTGCGGGAGTCATTGATTGAACAATTGCAGTTGATTTTGTTATTTCAGAATCATCAATTGCTTCAAGTTGTTTCTGCATTTGTTTGTTGGAAGCACCTGGAATCATCGAAAGTATTTTCGACATATTGCCCATCTTTGCAATGCCTTGCAATTGCTCTAGGAAATCTTCAAGAGTGAAATCTTCACCTTTAACAAACTTCTCTTCTAACTTTTTAGAAGTTTCGGTATCTAGTGCTTTTTTAGCTTGCTCTGCAAGAGTGGCAATGTCGCCCATTCCCAAAATCCGAGAAGCCATTCTCTCTGGGTAGAAGACTTCGAAATCACTTAACTTCTCTCCAGTGGAAGCAAAAAGAATTGGTTTACCTGTTTGCTTTGCTATTGAAAGTGCTGCACCACCTCTAGCATCACCATCTAATTTGGTAAGAACTACACCATCAAATCCAACACCTTTTCCAAAAGCATTGGCAGTGCTTACCGCATCTTGTCCAATCATGGCGTCGACAACGAATAAGATCTCATCGGGATTGATTGCGTCTCGGATTGAAATTGCTTCGTTCATCAACTCATGATCTACACCAAGACGTCCTGCAGTATCCACAATCACCATATTGTGTAATTTTTGCTTCGCAAAATCTAAACCGTCTCTTGCAACTTTTACTGGATTACCTATTCCGTTTCCAGGTTCTGGAGCAAAAACAGGTACCCCAACTTGCTCGCCTACTACCTGTAACTGAGTTACGGCGTTTGGACGTTGCAAATCTGAAGCAACTAAAAGTGGAGTATTTCCTTGCTCCTTAAGATGCTTGGCCAGTTTTCCAGCAAGCGTTGTTTTTCCTGAACCTTGTAATCCTGCCAATAAGATTACAGTTGGTGGATTCTTCGCAAATCTAATTCGTCTAGCCGACCCACCTAAAATATTTACTAATTCTGCATGGACTAAATCAAATACTGCTTGCGCTTGATTGGTGCCAGCTTGAATCTCTTTTAAGAGATCTAAAGATTTGGTTTGAGTATTTTCAACAAATTGATTTACAACATCCAGCGCAACGTCAGCATCGATTAACGCATCGCGAATTTCTGTAAATGTATCTGTGATATCCGATGATGATAATTTTCCGCGGCTGCGCAGTTTAGAAAAAGCGCCGCTAAATCTTGAGGTGAGACCTTCGAACATAATTGGCAAATCTTAATCGATTGCAATACGGATACTTGCCACTACCTCTTCAGCTTTGGTTTTTGAGAGTTTTTCGCCTGATATTTCCGTTACATAAAGGGTATCAATTGCTTCCGCGCCTAGAGTTGATGCAATTACGGAACGGATATCCACTTCCAACTGTCTAACTGCTGCACCGATGCGATACAGCAATGCGGGACGATCATGACTTCTAATTTCAATAATTGTGGCACTAGAAGCCAAATCTTCAATAATTTCCACTTCAGGTGGTGGCACTGGCACGCCAGGCAATGGTGCATATGATTTAACTTTTGCATCAATTTTTTGTGCCAACTTCTCATTATCACTGAGCGCTTCCTGTAGCGCTTGTGTTATTTTGACATCAGTTGGAAGAGTGGCAAAAGGATCTAAATTAACTATCCAAGTCATAACTGCAGACTTACCGTGGGTTCTAGTTTTAGCTGCTCTAATATCTAGTTTGAGTAAATTCAAAGTTCCAGCAACTATCGAGAACAAGCCAGTGCTATCGGGCGCAATAATTTCGATAGCAAAACTTCCTGAACTTTCAGATATTGATACCTTCAATTCGCTGTTCTCAGCCTCTTGTTTTTGAAGCTCGTTTAATTCCATTTCAGGAGCAACTAATGTCCCTTTCATCGCACTCTTTACGCGATTTACTAAATCTCTAACCAAACGAGCTTTCCAATCGCTCCAAGCGGCTTTGCCGGTGGCTTCTCCATCAGCAATCGAAAGGGCATGAAGAAGTTCAAGGTGTTGTAAATCGGGTACAACATCCAGGATTGATTGAATGGTCGCCGGATCATCTAAATCTCTTCGGGTTGCTGTGCTAGACAAGAGCAAGTGATGTCGAACTAAAAATTGCAAAGTTCGAATATCGGCATCTGAAAATCCAATTCTCTTAGCAATAGGTTCAATTAGACGTTCTCCTCTTTCGGAGTGATCTTCTTCTGAGCCTTTGCCAATATCATGAAATAGAGAACCTATTAAAAGTAAATCTGGTCGGTGAACTGTTCTAGTTAATTTTGCGGCCACAATTGCCGTTTCCACCATATGTCTATCTACAGTATGTCGATGTAATGCATTTCGTTGCGGTAGAGAACGAACTGTGCTCCACTCAGGAAGCCACTCTTCAATAATTCCCGCTTGATCCAACGCTTCCCAAACGCGTTCCATGGCACTTCCACCACCGATAAAAGCAACCAAATCTTCTCGGGCTTCACGCGGCCAAGGATTTTGTAATCCTATTCCTTTAATTAATTCACAAGAATCTAATGAAATTGGTAATCCTAATTGAGAAGCTTTCGCTGCGGCTCGCATTCCAACAGTTGGATCAATAGCTTCAATAATTATTTCGTGATTCTCTACCCCAATATTCTTTCCAACATTGGTAGCTTTTGGTTTTCTAAAAGAAAACTTACTACGACGATTGTCGTATCTATGCCAAGCAACATTTAATTGATAGTCAATTGATCTCGCTATAGTGGCAACTTGCCCCATTAGCACATCTGCATCTGCTAAGCCTAAATCTGATGCTACTTTATCTTGCTCTTGGAAAAGAAGAAGATCTTTATCTCTACCACTTACCTTGTGCAGACTATCTCTAACGTTAAGTAATTTCTCTTCAAATTCATCTAATTGATCGATATTAATTGAAATGACTTCACTGCGCTGAACTGCTCTAAGAGCATTAATATCTCTAATCCCGCCACGAGCTTCTTTGATGTCAGGTTCCAGCAAATAGGCTAGATCACCAAATCGTTGATGTCTTTCATTTAATGACATCCGTAACTCTTCTAACCGATCTTTCTTCCAAGCAGTTTCTGCTTCCTGCCTAATTAATTCAAATTGAACTCTATCTCCACATATAAATCTTGCATCAAGTAGTCCAAGAGCAACTTTTAAATCTTGCCACGCTTCCTTGGTTTCCTTTACCGTACGAACTGAGTAATCAATACTTTTTGGAAGTGAAGATGGACCTTGTTTATCCCAAATCGGATAAAGCATTGAGTTAACGAACTCTGACAAATTATCTAGAGATCCGTCATGGAGTATAAGTAAATCTAAATCTGAACCCGGAGATAACTCGCCGCGGCCGTAACCACCGACCGCGACGAGTGTTATCCCGTTTGGTTTGCCTGCTTCTAGATAAAGATGGGAAAGGTAAGAATCACTCTCGTTTGATCTCGCCTTGCGCTCTGGCAAACCCATTTCTCTAGACTATCTAATAAATTAATTAGATAGCTTCGGTTCCGCGTTCTCCCGTGCGAACGCGAACAATCTGCTCTATCGATGTGACCCAAACTTTTCCATCACCAATTGAAGCGGTATTCGCAGCCTTAACAATTGCCCCAACAACTGATTCAACATCAGAATCATCTACGATAACTTCAAGTCGAACCTTTGGCACTAGATCAACGGTGTATTCCGCTCCTCTATATACCTCTGTGTGTCCACGTTGTCTTCCGAAGCCTGAAGCTTCAGAGACTGTCATTCCATTTACGCCAAGTGCTTGGAGAGAAGTTTTTACATCGTCCAACTTAAATGGTTTTAGGATTGCGGTAATTAGCTTCATACTGTTGTACCTCCACGGCTTGAATTGAATAGTTCGTAAGATGTTTCACGGTGTTCTGCCAAGTCAATACCTGTTATTTCTGCTTCTTGTGAAACACGGAATCCGATTGTCTTCTGAATAATGAAACCGATTATCAAAGTAGCTACAAAGGAATATGCAAGTACTAATAGCGATCCTAAAGCTTGAGTCTTAAGTAGATCTAAACCACCGCCATAAAGCGCTCCATCGCCACCGATGCTGTTAACCTGTTTGGTGGCAAAAATACCGACAGAGATTGAACCCCAAAGTCCACCAACTAAGTGAACTCCAACGACATCTAGAGAATCATCAAAACCAAATTTGTACTTTAGACCAACTGCTAATGCACATAAAATTCCAGCAATTAATCCAAGTACTACTGCGGCCCATGGAGCAACAAACGCACAAGCAGGTGTAATTGCAACTAAACCTGCAACTGCACCAGATGCAGCACCAAGTGATGTTGCATGTCCATCGCGAATTTTTTCAACTAATAGCCAGCCAATTAGAGCTGCTCCAGCGGCAACTTGGGTGTTGATTAATGCAAGTCCAGCAAGGCCATTTGCGCCAAGAGCGCTACCTGCATTAAATCCAAACCAGCCGAACCAGAGTAAACCTGATCCAAGAAGTACTAATGGAAGAGAGTGTGGACGCATTGGATCGCGTCTCCATCCATGTCGCTTACCTAAAATAAACGCAAGAGCTAAACCTGCTGCGCCAGCATTGATATGCACTGCGGTGCCGCCGGCGAAATCTAGAACACCTTTGCCGGCTAGATAACCAACACCAATTAACTCTTCCCCGACCTTATCGCCGAAATCGAATACCCAGTGAGCTACCGGGAAATAAACAATACTTACCCAAGCTGCAACGAAAACTGCCCAAGCGGTAAATTTTGTGCGATCTGCAATTGCGCCTGAAATTAATGCAGGAGTGATAATCGCAAACATCAATTGGAAAGAACTAAAAACAAGGGTCGGAATTGGATAAGAGCCACCATTGTTTGCAAACGAATCTACTGCGCCACCCAAACCTGATAGTCCCCAGCCACCAATCCACGGTGAATTTGCGCTAGAGCCAAATGCCCAGTTGTAGCCATAGATAACCCACAAAACACTAACAATTCCAATTGTTATGAATGACATCATCATCATGTTCAATACGCTCTTAGTGCGAACCATGCCGCCATAGAAGAACGCAAGTCCTGGTGTCATTAATAAAACCAGCGCACTACTTGCTAGAACCCAAGCAGTGTCTCCAGAATTTAAAACTACATCCATGAATAATCCTTAATAGAAGTCAATTTAGATAAAATTGAAAACGGAATAACTCAACGCTGAGATGGATGAAGTGTTAGACATTTACGTTACAAAGAGCCACTTTATGTGTTGCCGAAAGAATAAGAATAGGTAAAGGCTATTTGTTCAGTATGTTACAAGAGTGTTAACCAAGTAGCCCTGAGAGGTAACTTTGAGCATCAAATGGGGCGAAATCATCGACACCCTCGCCCGTGCCCACCCATTTGATTGGAATATCGAATTTATGCTCGATTGCTAGTGCGATACCGCCACGTGCAGAGCCATCTAGCTTGGTGAGGATAATTCCCGTTACTTCGACTGCTTCGGTAAATACTTGTGCTTGGGCTAGACCGTTTTGACCAGTAGTTGCATCGATAACTAATAAAACTTCAGAAACTGGTGCGCTTTTTTCGATCACTCGACGCACCTTTCCAAGTTCGGCCATTAAATCTGCTTTATTATGTAATCGCCCCGCTGTATCTACTATTAAATTATCCGCACCTGTCTCAATAAACTTCTTTGATGCATCAAATGCAACAGCAGATGGATCGCTATTTGCAGGACCGCTGATTACCTCAACGCCAATTCTTTGCCCCCAAGTATTTAATTGTTCAACTGCAGCGGCACGAAAAGTATCTGCTGCTGCTAAAACTGTCTTGCCTGGAAGCTTATTTGCTAACTTAGCAACCGAAGTCGTCTTGCCAGTTCCGTTTACTCCAACAACGAGAATGATTCCAGAGTTGGTTTCTCTAGATTTTTTCGAAAGAGTTTCTTCTAATTTTGATTTTATGGCCTGAAATGGTTTCTCTTTTGAACGTTTCCCTGCGGCAACAAGTTCGTTGGTTAGTTCTCTGCCTAGATCAGATTGAATTAAGTCAGTAGTCAATTCATCCCAATCTGATTCCTTTATTTCAATCTCTTTGATTGGTGCAGCATTTTCTGATTTGTTTGTGAATTTATCTACGAACTTCTTAAAAAGACTCATACTGTTTCTGATTCGCGTAAACGCTGCGAAATAACTTCGGTGACTCCATCACCACGCATAGTCACACCATAAAGCGCATCTGCAACTTCCATCGTGCGCTTTTGGTGAGTGATGATAATAAGTTGAGAACTTGTGCGAAGGTCTTCAAGAACGCCAAGAAGACGTTGTAAATTAACATCATCTAGCGCAGCTTCAACTTCGTCAAGAATGTAGAACGGACTTGGGCGCGACTTGAAAATTGCAACTAACATAGCAACAACGGTGAGTGATTTTTCACCACCCGAAAGCAGTGAAAGGCGCTTAATTCGTTTTCCAGGTGGACGAGCTTCGATATCAACACCGGTCGTTAATGGGTCTTCTGGGTTGGTAAGAATTAAACGTCCTTCTCCACCAGGGAAAAGTCGCGCGAAGATGTCTTTAAAATGCTTCGCTGTTTCATCAAATGCCTCCATAAAAATTGATTGAACTCGATCATCTACCTCTTTAACAATGTCTAATAAATCTTTTTTAGTGCGCTTTAAATCTTCAAGTTGTTCAGACAAAAACTTCAAGCGCTCTTCTACCGAGTTGTACTCTTCTAACGCAAGCGGATTGATTTTGCCAAGTAAATTCAATTGCTTTTCAGTCTGCGCAAGACGTTTCTCTTGTTGGTCGCGGCGATATGGAACATGCTCACCTTCGATAATTTGTCCATCTTCTGTTTCAAAGAAAGTAGGCACATCTTTATGTGGACCATATTCGTTCTGAAGGGTTTCGACATCTACACCAAAATCTTCAAGAGCTTTCTGTGCAAGCGCTTCGATTCGCAGTCGCTGCTCACTTCTAGCTAATTCATCGCGATGGACACTTGAAGTTAACTGTTCGAGTTCTTGAGTTAATTCGCGATTGCGAGTACGAACTGCAAGAGTTTCGCCTTCTCGATTTTGCTTAGATTCTTCTAGGCGCGAACGCTCTGCTCCTGCTTTGGCAATTGAACGTTCAATATGCACCAAAGTTTCGTACGCTGCTTCTCCGATTGCTTGTGAGATCACTGCACCTTGTGCGCGAGTTGCTCTGCGTGCGATGGCATTTTCATTTGCAACGCGTTCAGATCGAGCAGCCACTTCAAGAGCTTGAGCTCGTTCTGCAATTGAATTTACACGTTCTTCAGCTGTTCTTACTGCTAAGCGAGCTTCAACTTCGATACTACGAGCTAAGGTTAATTTCTCTCGAAGCGCCTCTGCCTGAGAGTGATCTGGTTCTGAGATTTCACCATGTTGACCCAATTGACTCTTTGCAATCTCAAGTTCGCGCTCATCTGAACTTCGTTCATTATCTGCTTCATTAATTGCAATATTTAAACGTTCAACTTCTGCATTTGCAGATTTAATATTTTGACCAGCGACTGCTAATTGTTCCGTTAAGGCTGAAATTCGTGCATCTGAATCATTTAATCTAGATAAAGCCTGATCAAATTCGCTTTGGCGATTATTTAAAGCATGTTGCGCATTCTGGATTTCAAAATTCAAGCGTTCGCATTCATGATTTGCTGTCGTAAGCTCTTCTGTAAGTTGGCTAATTAAAGCTTGGATTTCAATTAGCGAACTAGAATTCTTTGATCCTCCCCGTACATGAGTTGATGTGAAAGCATCTCCATATCTAGTCACTACCTTCAAATTTGGATTTGAATTTAAAATTTCAGCTGCATTGATGGCATCTGATGCAACTGCGGTATTACCAAGCAAGGCGGTAAGCAGACTTGAAATTTCACTTCCATGCACGTGATTTAGAATCGGAGTCAAACCGCTTGGAACTTGAGAGCCGAAAATATCTGCATTGTTTGAAACTAGTATCTCAGCTTGACCAAGATTTTCATTTCTTAATGCACTAATTGCAGTTACTGCCGCATTCATATCTTGAACTACAACTGAATCTGCCAAGCTACCAAGTGCCGCTGCTACTGCTGCTTCGAAGCCTTGGTCAACCGTAATCAAAGAAGCTAAAGATCCAAGAATCTTGACACCTCTTGAATCATGAAGCAATGCGCTTGCGCCATCACGATTTGCTGTTGTCAATCGAATTGCCTCTAATTTGGATTCAATTGAATTACGTCTGCGATCGGCATTTCTCTCAGAATCAGTCAGCTTTGCAACTAATTCTTTAGCCTCTGCCAGCGCATTCTTTGCTGATTCGAAAGCGGTATCTAAACCAATTTCTCCACTACCGGCACTAGCAATCTCTAGTTCATGTTGTGCATATTCGGATTGCGCATTGGTAGCGCGAGTTTGTGCATCATCACGTGCTTTTGTAAGGCGAGTAATTTCTTGCGACATCGCATCGAGGCGAGCTTGAAGCGATTTAATGTGGCCTTCTTGGCGAGCAGTTCCTTCACGCTGATCAGCAATCGCACGTAACGCTGCCGCTATTCGGTCTTCTTCGGCTTTTACATCCGCTTCTAGAGTGCGCATTGATTGAATGGCTTGATTTAATTCATCTTGTTTTGAATTCAATCCAGAACGTAATTCGTTTTCTTCTTCGCGCAGAATTAAAGCTTCCGATTCCAAAGCTTCGGGATCACGTCCTGCAGTTATTTCTAGTTCTTGGGTTAAGAAGCGAGTGCGCTCTTGTGCTAGCGCTGCAACCGCGCGTAATTTTTCGCGGATTCCAGTTAGAGCGTAATAAGTCTCTTGCGCAGCAGAAAGTAGCGGACCTTCAAATGCAGCTTCCGCATCAAGCGATTCTTCGCGAGCGCGAACGCCTTCAAGATCTGCTTCTACAATTGCACGACGTTCACGGAGTGCATTTTCATCAGCAACTTCAGTTGAAAATACTTTGTTCATTGAGATGTAATCATCTGCAAGTAGTCGAAGCTTTACATCTCGGAGATCTGCTTGGATAGTTGCTGCTTTCTTTGCAACTTCTGCTTGTTTACCCAAGGGTTTTAGTTGTCTACGAAGTTCTACTGTTAAATCCTGCACTCGCGCCATATTGGCTTGCATAGAATCTAGTTTGCGAAGTGCTTTCTCTTTGCGCTTACGATGCTTTAGTACGCCAGCTGCTTCTTCAATAAATGCTCTTCGTTCTTCTGGAGTTGCCATCAAAATTGCATCGAGCTGGCCTTGTCCTACAATCACATGCATTTCGCGGCCAATGCCTGAGTCGGAAAGTAGTTCTTGGATATCTAGTAAACGTGCACCTTCTCCGTTAATTTGATATTCACTCTGTCCATTGCGGAACAAAATTCGAGAGATTGTTACTTCGCTAAAATCAATTGGTAATGATCCATCTGTGTTATCAATTGTTAAAGAAACCTCTGCTCGACCAAGCGGAGCGCGACCAGATGTACCTGCGAAGATAACATCTTCCATCTTTCCACCGCGCAGAGATTTTGCACCTTGCTCACCCATTACCCAACTAATCGCATCGACAACATTTGACTTGCCAGAACCATTAGGGCCGACAACGCAGGTGATGCCTGGTTCGAGCAGTAGGGTCGTTGAAGAGGCAAAGGACTTAAAGCCCTTAATGGTCAGACTCTTCAAATACACGCGGAAAACCTATCGGGTCTGGCAGGCAGGACAGAGGCGCGACGAGCGGTTAGCGAAGGCAATTCTGATAATTTCTCCGCCGCAGGTGCGTCGTCTGCGACATGGCTCACCCTCTCGGCCATAAACGGCTAAAGATCTTTCAAAATATCCACTCTCACCATTTACGTTGATGTAGAGCTCATCGAAACTAGTTCCGCCAGCTACCAGGGCCCTCTTCATCACTTTTTGAGCGGCCGTTAGCAAATTTAGAATTTGAGTCGGCGATAATTCTGAAGCAATTGATTCTGGATGTATTCGAGCATACCAAAGAGATTCATCAGCATAAATATTACCGATGCCGCTAACTACTTCTTGGTCAAGAATCACTTTCTTAATTTGCCCACGTTTTGCGTTAATTTTCTTCACAACATTTTTTTTATCTAATGTTGGGTCGAATAGGTCAATTGCAATATGTGAGACAACTGAAGGAATTCCCTTTTCAAGTTGGTCAACACATAGCCAACCAAAAGTTCTTTGATCAATAAAACGCATCTCTTTGCCATTTGAAAGCTCGAAGTTTGCACGTAAATGGGCTTCATAATCGCTCTTCGCCCTTTGAATCTTAAATTGACCACTCATGCCTAAATGTGCAACCAACACCTCCGGCCGATCAAATTCCAACCACATGAATTTTCCTCGGCGCTTAACAGCTTTAATTTTGGCATTCTTAAATACAGCCAACTTATTTAGTGAGTCACTTCGAAGCGCCCGAGGGTGAAATTGCTTTACTCCAATAATTCTCTTGCCGACTACATGTTTCTCAAGGCCAGCGCGAACAGTTTCGACCTCAGGAAGTTCTGGCATTAAGAAATTAATTTCTCATAAGCAAGGCGAGCGGCAATTTGCTCAGCCTCACGTTTACTTTTACCTTCTCCGGTGGCAATTGCATCTCCACCAACAACAGCAATTGCAACAAATGTTTTATCGTGATCAGGGCCAGATTCTGTTATCTGATATTCCGGAGGAGAAATTTTTCTAGCTGCTGCTAACTCTTGAAGCGCTGTCTTCCCATCTAAACCCGCGCCTTTATCTTTTGCGTTTTCCATGGTTTGGCTTATCAATTCTCCAACTATTTTCTGACTTGCTTCAAAACCATGACTTAAATAAATTGCTCCGATTAGCGCTTCTAAAGAATCTGCAAGTAAAGAATTCTTGTCGCGACCACCGGTTACTTCTTCGCCTTTACCAATTCGCATGTATAGACCAAGTTCTAGCGAGCGCGCGATGTCTGCTAAAGCTCGCATATTTACAATGCCTGAACGAAGTGGCGAAAGTCGAGATTCGTCTAAATCTGGATATTTTTTATAAAGCTCTTCTGTGACAACTAAACCGAGAACTGAATCGCCAAGAAATTCTAAGCGCTCATTGGTTTCGGTTAATCCGTTTTCATATGCAAAAGAACGGTGAGTAAAAGCTAATTCGAGAAGCTCTTGCCTTATCTCTAAGCCAAGTCGCGCTTGTAATTGCGCGAACATAAAATCAAACCTCTACGACTTGGCGACGGTTATATGTACCGCAGGTAGGGCAAGCAGTGTGTTGAAGCTTTGGCTGCTGGCATTGAGCACAGGTAGAGATCGCTGCAGCAGTTGTTTTCCATTGGCTGCGACGTGAACGTGTCTTTGAACGCGACATCTTTCGCTTTGGTACTGGCACTTTTCTCTTCCTTTGATCAAATCCCTGATTGCAACGCTTTGGCGTGCGGGGCTAAGTATCGCTCATTACCGCCTAGGGGGGCAAATTAGTGAAATCGAGTTAATTCTCTTCCTGAATTAGCCCTTTTAGCGCTGACCAACGGCTATCAACCTGTTCGTGGGCATGCCCCTCAGGTAACTCTGCCCATTTTTGGCCGCATTCAGGACAGAGCCCCTCGCACTCTTCATCGCAAACTGGATTGATAGGTAGCGCCAAAACAATTGCATCTCTAATAGGTGACTCTAAATTCATGACCTCGCCATCCATTAATAGCTGGTCTTCCTCAAGTTCTTCAGGGTCATCGCGATTTGGTTCGTAGGCATAAAGTTCTTGAAAATTACGATTCAACACAAGCGAGATTGGATCTAAACATCGAATGCACTCTCCCTCTGCTACAACTTCAAATTCACCAGATGCGAGTATTCCCTCAGCGACAGATTCAAGGCGTAAATCTAAATTTAAAGTTCCGGCAGGAACTGCAATCACATCAATTCCAATTGGCTTATCAAAGTCAATTGCAAGCTGATATTCCTTCATTTCGCCTGCGCGGCGAGGAAGATCATGTGTATTAAGCAGAAATGCTTTAGACATCGAGAAAACTACTTATCAGATAATTGAGATAAAACATCTTTGTCTGAAGAACCAGCTAATCGCTCTCTACCACGAGTAATTGCTTCTTGTGTTTTATTGAGAATTACTTCTAAAGTTGCAAGTCGAGAATCAATGTATTCTTCTATTTCTTGCTTCTGTTCGGAAGCTTCTTGGCGTGCTTGCGCCAAAATATTCTTCGCTTCTTCACGAGCTTGTTGCATGATGGCTGTCTGCTCAATAAGTTGTGAAGCTTCTTCACGAGCCATAGCAATCATTTGCTCTGCTTGCATCCTACCTTCGTCAATGACTTTATCTCTATTTGCAACAATAGATTCGGCTTTTGCGAAAGATTCAGGAAGCGCAGCTTTAGCTTCATCCAAAACGCCAAGCATCTCTCCGCGGTGAACGACACATGAAGCAGACAGCGGGACACCACGTGCCTCTTCAACCATCTTTATAGCTGAAGCTAATTTCTCAACTGCATCCATTTTCAACCTGCAACTTTCTATGACAGTTTCTTAACAAGCGCGGCTTGAATCGAAGGTGGAACCATCTTTGAGATGTCTCCATTGTATTTGGCTAATTCCTTGACTAGCGAAGATGAGAGGAAAGAGTGAGCAGGATCTGTGGCCATAAACATAGTGTCTACGCCTGCTTGTAGATTTACTTGCGCTTGCTGCAGTTCGTAATCGAAGTCTGAAACAGCTCGTAAGCCTTTAGTGATTACATCAATATTGTTTCGCTTGCAATATTCGACAGTTAAACCGCTCCAAGAATCAACCTTTATATTTGGTAGCTCTTTTGTAGTCTCTTTGATCATTTCTATACGTTCTTCAACTGTGAAAAGACTCTGCTTTGTGCTGTTTATAAAAACTGCAACTACCACTTCGTCGAAATGAGCACTGGCGCGCTTGATGATGTCCAAGTGGCCAAAAGTCACTGGATCAAAAGATCCCGGGCAAACTGCGCGTCTCATGGGTAAAGATTAACGCATCTCTCCATAGTAAAGCGTTGCTACTCCATATTCTTTCGTGCGAAGCTCCTTTAAAGGCGCTGGCCAATTTACATATGAGCCCTTAGTTGCACGCTCAATTACGATTACTCCACCTGACTTGATGAAGTTATTTTGCAAAATCAAATTTAATAACTCGTGAACTGCTTGGTCACTGAAATCATAAGGTGGGTCAATAAAAATTATGTCGTATTGATTTCCTGTATTTCCCAAAAATTTTTGAGCACTCATCGCATATAAATGAAAAGTGCCTGAAGGTTTAGATTTCTCAACTATCTCTTGATTTGCACGAACAGTCTTGATTGCCGCATCATCTTTTTCAACTGCATGCACCAAAGTAGCTCCTCTAGAAAGCGCTTCTAATCCAACTGCGGCAGATCCCGCAAAAAGATCTAAGAATTTCAAATTATCGAATTCGCCAAATTCAGAGAGCAAAGTTGAAAAAAGCGCTTCACGTGCACGATCAGATGTTGGTCGGGTGGCACCAGCAACTTCAGCTAAATTTCGCCCCTTCGCAACACCTGCAATGATTCTCACTTTTCAACCTTTATCTAAGAATTCAACTTCACGTTCAGCCAACAACTTGCTTATTTCGCGCGCTAGCGTAGGGCTAATTCCGGTATCCAAGGTAATTTCTGCTGCGCTACGAGCTTTAATAATTATCTCTTCGTCGCGTAACACTCGAAGTAGTTTCAAGTGAGATCTAGTTCCGCTTTGGGAAACGCCTAAGACATCTCCTTCGCGACGTTGATCTAAATCAATTCGCGCTAATTCAAATCCATCTAAAGTATTTGCTACTGCATTCAATCTCTCAAAGGCTAGTGAATTCTCGGGAACTTTCGTTATCAAAAGACATAAACCTGGCGCTTGGCCACGGCCGATGCGTCCGCGTAATTGGTGAAGTTGAGAAATTCCGAAACGATCAGCATCCATAATCACCATAACCGTAGCATTAGGAACGTCAACGCCAACTTCGATAACTGTGGTAGCAACCAGCACATCGATCTCTTTTGCAGAGAAGGCCTGCATAGTTGCTTCTTTCTCGTCAGAATTTTGCTTTCCATGCAATTGCGCGACTCGCAGACCCTTTAAAACCCCAGTTGCAAGTTCAGGAGCTAACTCAGTAACCGCAGCCATCTCTTTGCTTTCAGTGCCGAATAAGAAGTCCATATCAATATCTTCAGAATTGCCCGCGCTTATTCGAGGAGCAACTACATATGCTTGATGCCCCGCTGATACCTCTTCTTTTATGCGCTGCCAGGCACGTTCGAGATAGTTGGGCTTACTTAAAGCATTTACCAAATGCGTAGTAATTGGAGTTCTCCCTAAAGGTAATTCACTCAATGTTGAAATATCCAAATCACCGAAAACTGTTATTGCGACTGTTCTTGGAATCGGAGTAGCGGTCATTACTAGCAAATGTGGTGGAGTTTTGGCTTTGGCACGAAGTGCATCGCGTTGTTCGACCCCAAAGCGATGTTGTTCGTCAACAATAACTAAACCTAAATCTTTAAATTCGACAGCTTCAGATAGCAGCGCATGTGTACCGACTACTAAATCTACCTCTCCACTCTTGATTCGAGCTTGAGTTTCTCGTTTCTCTGATTGAGACATAGAACCAGTAAGTAGTGCAACATTAATGGCTAACTCCGGTGCTCCTAATTCTCCTTTTGTTGCAAGTTCTCCTAATTGCTTTTTAATTGTTCGATAGTGCTGCTGTGCTAAAACTTCGGTTGGAGCTAGAAATGCAACTTGGGCACTTGCATCAATCACATTTAAAGCCGAACGTAATGCCACAATAGTTTTACCCGATCCAACTTCTCCTTGTAACAATCGATGCATTGGATGTTCTGCAAGCAAATCCTCAAATATTTCTTTGGAAACTGAAATTTGTCCTGGAGTAAGTTGGAACGGCAAGCTTTTATCAAATTCAGCGAGTACACCTTTTTCTTTTGGAATTCGAGCTACTGTATAAATTTTTGCTTGCTCTCTCTTTTGAGAGAGCATCGTAAGTTGTAATAAGAACGCTTCATCAAAGGTCAGGCGTGCTCTTGCCAAGTCAGCTCTTTTGATATCTGTTGGGCGATGTACCACTTTGAACGCATCAAATAAATTAGGAAATTCGTATTGCTCTCTTATGGTTTCGGGCAAGAAATCTTCAACTTGATCCAATGAATCAAGCACGATTTCCAAAGACTTCGCAATTTTCCAAGATGGAAATTTACCGGTAGCCGGATATATCGGTAGATACTTATCAGCAAAAGATTCAATTGCATCCTCTACATCACTATCCCCTGGAAGCCACTCAAGTTCAGGGTGTGCTAACTGTCTTGCTCCTTTGAATGTTCCAATTTTGCCTGCAAATAATCCTTGGCGACCGATGCGCATCTCTTTCTCGCGCCATGCTTGATTGAAGAAAGTTAATGACATTTTCTCTCTGTTGTTATCTTCAATAATAACTTCAACAATTACTTGTTTTCTATTTGCCATTCGGCGGCTTTTTACTGAATGTACTTTTGCAAGCACTGTCGCTTCTTCGCCTTCGCGAAGTTCGGCAATATTTGTGAGTTCACCACGTCTTACATATCTTCGAGGGTAATGGTGAAGAAAATCTCCGACCGTCTTATAACCTAATTCAGAGGCAACGACTTTGGCACTTCGATCACCAATTACGTCGATTAATTTAGTCTCTAAATTTGCCACGGCCTATTTTCTAATGATTATTTGAAAATCTCTCTATTTCTAGTTGCGGCACACCGCGCCAACCTGAG
>JBEAMP010000092.1:0-3595 GCA_041165905.1 Actinomycetota bacterium | reverse complement strand
AGGCGGTATTACTAAAAAATGTACTTAGCGAAAAGGGCAGTGGCTACGCTTGGAAGCGAGCAAAAATCAATGATGAGGTGCGGGAATTCTTTAATGTCGCGCGCGCTGAATTTACGCTGCTTTCAACGGTAGTTAACCCTAAAGAGGTCGAAACAGATCGCGCACGAATTGCTCAGCTATTTAGCCCCTTACTAAGTAGCGAAGAGCGCGCAGTTTTATTAAAAGATTTCGAAAGTGGCCAAGCGAATGTAATTAATAAATTAAGGATTGTTAGTGGTCGCTATCAAATAACAACGGCAAAAGAGAAAATTCCGGTTACCTTAGTAAATGATTTCAATGTTCCGGTTACGGTAGATCTCTTCTTTACGCCTTTAAATAACCGTGTGGTCTTCCCGCAATATCGCCAAATTACGTTAAACGCTAAGAGCAAGATTCAAGTAAGTGTGCCAATTAAAACTATTGCAGCTGGCGATACCAATGTAATTGCTCGTTTTGAAAATGGTAAAGGTCAAGTAGTGGGTTCAAATGGCATGATTGAACTATCTTCCACTCTTATTTCGCCTGCCGTTACCTGGTTTACCACTGGAGCTGGACTACTTTTAATACTCGCAGCGATAGCACAGAGCGTCCGTCGCGTTAAGAAGAATAGAGCAGAGAAGTGAAGAATCAAGATCTCTTCCGCCAATCAACTGTGATGGCGCTCGGCACTGTACTTTCACGTATTGCAGGATTTATTCGTAGCGTATTGACGGTTGCGGTATTAGGAACTGCGCTACTTGCCGATAGCTTTAACGTAGCCAATACGATGCCAAATATTATTTACAACTTAATGGTTGGTGGCGCACTAACTGCAATCTTTGTTCCGCAGTTGGTAAAAAGTAAATCAGATGCAGATGGTGGTTTGGATTTTGCCTCAAGATTAGTAACCACAATTAGTTTAATTCTTGGCGCACTTGTAATTATTGGTGTTATTTTTGCACCAGCGTTGGTTCGAATTTATGCACCAGAATTTTCAGAACCAGGTTTTGAACATATTTATGAATTAACTCTGGCAATGATGCGCATCTGCTTGCCGCAAATATTCTTCCTTGGGTTATTCACGATGCTCGGCCAGGTCGCCAATTCTCGAGGATCTTTTGCGCCAATGATGTGGGCGCCAATCGCCAATAATCTGGTTGGCATCGCGCTACTAAGTTATTTCATCATTTTGGTACCTAAATTCACGGCAGAGACCATCACTGACGCTCAAGTCGCAATACTGGGTTGGGGCACAACGGCGGGCGTGATTGTTCAAGCGTTATTGGTGATTCCAGCCGTAAAAAAGACCGGTTTTCATTTAAAGATTCGGTTTGGACTGCATGGGCTTGGCAAATCATTTTCACTTGCTGGCTGGACTTTAGTTTATGTATTAATTTCACAACTAGGTTATTTAGTAACAGTAAGTGTTGCAACCAGCGCTGCGGTTCGAAGTGCACAAGCTGGAATTACAACTGGTGTCGGCATAACACCATTTCAGAATGCGTATTACGTAATGATGCTTCCTTATGGAATTGTGACCATTTCATTAATTACTGCGTTACTGCCACATATTTCAGAGTTGGCAATTAAGAAAGATCGCGACGGAGTGCGTAATGAATTAATTCGTGCAATCCGAATGGTTGGCGTGATAACAGTGCCAGCGGGAATGGCATTCTTTTTACTAGGTCCATTAATGACCAGTACTATCTTTATTGGAATTCCATATGAAGATGGTTTGTATATGGGTTATGTTTTATCTGCGCTAGGTGTTGGTCTAGTGACATTTAGTATCAATATTATTTTGTTACGCGGTTTTAATGCTTTCGAAGATACCAGAACTCAAGTGCCATCGATTATTTTAATAAATGTAATCTCGGTGCTGCTCTCTTATCTTTTCTTAAATCTTTTAGATCCAGAATGGGTAACGGTTGGATTAGGCGCAGCGTTCTCTATTAGTTATGTACTTGGACTTCCTTACACCTTATTTTTACTTAAGCGTCATACCGGAACATTGCGAATTAGAGAATTCTTTGGTCAACATGTTAAGTTGATGTTGGCTTCATTTATTGCAATGTTTCCGCTTTATATAGTTGCCCAGTTCTGGCAGGGAATTAATCAATTTTCACCGCTGCCAATTCGAATACTAGAAGTGTTGGTATTCATTGTTTTAGGTGCGATTGGTTACTTTTTGGTAGCGCAGCGGATGAAAGTCGCTGAAATTGGCGTGATGATGGAATACTTGCCCGGCCTTCGTGGTTTAGGTAAAAGAAAGAAAGATAAGTGATGAGCGAAATTCATAACTTGGTAATTGTCGGATCAGGTCCGGCTGGATACACCGCTGCGATTTATGCAGCACGCGCACAGCTCAATCCGCTGGTCTATGAAGGCGCGATTACCGCAGGTGGTGCGCTAATGAACACCACTGAGGTTGAGAATTTCCCAGGTTTCACAGAAGGCATCATGGGTCCAGAGTTGATGGACAGCATGCGCAAACAAGCAAAGCGATTTGGTGCAAATTTAATTACTGATGACATTGTTGAAATGGATCTTGGTGGAGATGTTAAAACTCTAAAAGATGGCAGCGGCAATGTAGTTAAAGCAAAAGCAGTAATTCTTGCAACTGGCTCGGCATATAAAGAGATTGGTTTAGAGAACGAGAAACGTTTATCAGGTCGCGGAGTTTCTTGGTGCGCTACTTGTGATGGTTTCTTTTTCCGTGACCAAGTAATTGCTGTGGTTGGTGGCGGCGACTCTGCGATGGAAGAAGCAAATTTCCTAACAAAGTTTGCAAGTAAAGTTGTTTTAATTCATCGTCGCGACACTTTGCGCGCCTCAAAAATTATGGCAGAGCGCGCACAGAACAATCCCAAGATTGAATTTGTATTTAACACTGAAGTTACCGATGTACTTGGTGCAGATAAAGTCGAAGCGCTACAACTTAAGAATACAAAGACCGGAGAAGTCACCACTCGTGAATTCACTGGTTTATTTGTGGCGATTGGTCATTCACCACGTTCAGAGCTACTTGCAGGACAGATTTCTTTGGATGGCGAAGGTTATGTTCAAGTTGAGGGACGAAGTACTCGCACCAACTTAAAGGGTGTCTTCGCATGTGGCGATTTAGTTGACCACACCTACCGCCAAGCGATTACCGCAGCAGGCTCGGGTTGCCAAGCAGCCTTAGATGCAGAGCGTTTCCTGGCGCATTAGTTCTGGCGCATTAGTTATTGTTTACCAATTAGAAAGTTGTGAAATAGGAGTTAAAAATGGGAGCACCATCAGTTACAGCAGCAAATTTTCAGGCAGAGGTTTTGAATTCAGATAAACCAGTATTGGTTGATTTCTGGGCCGAATGGTGTGGGCCTTGCCGAATGGTTGCTCCAATTCTCGATGAGATTGCAGCAGAGCATGGTGAGAAGTTAAAGATCGTAAAGCTAAATACAGATGAAGAATCTGCACTCGCAATTCAGTATGGCGTGCAATCAATCCCTACTCTTCACGTATTTAAGGGCGGACAGGTCGTAAAGACTGTGATTGGCGCTAAGCCGAAGCCTGCGCTACTTAAAGATCTAGCTGA
>JBEAMP010000091.1:0-10254 GCA_041165905.1 Actinomycetota bacterium | reverse complement strand
CGTAATACATACTGCATGATGCCGCCATGTCGGTAGTAATCCGCTTCGCCTGGTGTATCGATTCTCACCTTTGCAGTGAATGTTTTATCCCCTGCCTTGACCTGAACCGTCTTTGGAATGGTTCCGTTATTTAGTTCGGTGATACCGGTGATTTCGAATTTCTCATCACCCTTAAGACCAAGTGATTGTGCATTCTCGCCATCAACAAATTGCAATGGCAATACGCCCATACCAATTAAATTAGAACGGTGAATACGTTCGAATGATTCGGCGATAACAGCGCGAACACCGAGAAGTGCCGTTCCCTTTGCTGCCCAGTCACGTGATGAACCTGATCCGTATTCTTTGCCAGCCAAAATTACCAATGGAATTCCGGCAGTTTGATACGCCATCGATGCATCGTAAATAGTTTCTTGGGCTCCACCATTTAAGAAATTTTTGGTAAAGCCACCCTCTACTCCATCAAGAAGTAAATTCTTTAAACGAATGTTTGCAAAAGTTCCGCGAATCATTACTTCATGGTTTCCGCGACGTGATCCATATGAATTGAAATCCTTACGATCAACGCCATGTTCTGACAAATACTTACCAGCTGGTGAATCAGCTTTGATATTACCAGCTGGAGAGATGTGGTCAGTTGTTACTGAATCACCAAGAATTGCTAGTACCTGTGCACCAGCAATATCCGTTACCGGCTTGGGACTCTTTGGCATACCTTCAAAGTAAGGCGGCTTTCGTACATAAGTACTCTTTGCATCCCATTCAAATACTTTGCCAGTTGGGGTATCAAGTGATTTCCAGCGATTATCTCCATCAAATACAGAGGCATAATCTTTAGAGAACATTTCAGATGAGATAGCTGAATCAACTACAGCTTGCACCTCTGCTGGAGTTGGCCAGATATCCTTTAGATAAACATCAGTACCTGAAGAATCTTTGCCAATCGGATCTTTCTCGAAATCATGATCCATAGTTCCGGTTAGCGCATATGCCACAACTAAAGGAGGGGATGCTAAGTAATTCATCTTTACATCTGGGCTAATGCGTCCTTCAAAGTTGCGGTTACCTGAAAGCACAGCTGTCACTGCTAAGTCGTTTTCATTAATTGCCTTTGAAATTTCTACAGGTAGCGGGCCTGAGTTACCGATACAAGTCACGCAGCCATAACCAACTAAGTTAAAGCCAAGCTGCTCCATGTATTTAGTTAAGCCAGCTTTCTCGTAGTAATCAGTTACCACCTTTGAACCTGGCGCTAATGTGGTCTTAACCCATGGCTTGCTCTTTAAGCCCTTTGCTACTGCATTCTTTGCAAGCAGTGCAGCACCAAGCATTACTGAAGGATTAGAGGTATTGGTACATGAAGTTATTGAGGCAATAACAACATCGCCATTCTTAACTCTTGTTTCTCCTGCTTTAACTTCACCCTTTGTGGTCTTATCTGTGAAATATGTTGGTAAGTGCTTTTCAAGTGAGCTTTTAGAATCCTTTAATGAAATGCGATCTTGCGGACGCTTTGGCCCTGCAATTGATGGCACCACTGTTGAAAGATCAAGTTCTAGCTCTTCAGAGAAACGAGGAGCTGCATCCGGGTTATGCCATAGCCCTTGAGTTTTTGCATAAGTTTCGACAAGTGCAACTTGTTCTTCATTTCGACCAGTTAAACGCAAATAACGAAGGGTCTCTTCATCAATTGGGAAGATGGCGCAAGTTGATCCATACTCTGGTGACATATTTCCGATAGTTGCACGGTTTGCCATCGGAACTGAAACCACACCAGGTCCATAAAATTCTACGAACTTACCAACTACTCCATGCTTACGAAGCATTTCGGTAATGGTTAAAGCTAAATCGGTTGCAGTGGTGCCAAGTGGTAGTTCGCCCTTTAATTTAAAGCCAACTACTTTAGGAATTAACATTGAAACTGGCTGGCCAAGAAGTGCTGCTTCTGCCTCAATTCCGCCAACGCCCCAACCTAAGACGCCAAGTCCATTGACCATAGTGGTATGTGAATCTGTGCCAACAACTGTATCTGGATAAGCACGAAGCACACCATTTACAACGCGAGTCATAATTACTCGAGCTAAATATTCAATATTTACTTGATGCACAATTCCTGTTCCAGGTGGCACAACCTTAAATTCATCAAATGCAGTCTGACCCCAACGTAAGAAGCGATAACGTTCGCGGTTACGTTCGTATTCGACATCTACGTTCTTTTCAAAAGAATCTGAAGTGCCGAAGAAATCTGCAATAACGGAGTGATCGATAACCAATTCAGCTGGCGCTAATGGATTTACCTTTGATGGATCGCCGCCTAATTCCACAATCGCTTCGCGCATTGTTGCTAAATCCACGATGCAAGGAACGCCTGTGAAGTCCTGCATCACTACGCGCGCTGGAGTAAATTGAATTTCGGTATCTGGTTCGACCTTTGGATCCCAAGTTGCAAGCGCTTTGATGTGCTCTGCAGTGATGTTGGCGCCATCTTCGGTGCGTAGTAAATTCTCAAGGAGAATCTTTAGCGAGAATGGAAGATTGCTTGCGCCATCAATCTTTGAAATATCAAAAATTTCATAAGACTTACCTGAGACATCTAAATTGCGCTTTGCGTTGAAAGAGTTGGTTGACATGGTCGTCTCCCTTAAATAATTTATCTTGACGTCAAGATACTTTATCTGGCTCTAATAAGCAAACACTCTCGATGTGCTGTGTCATCGGAAATATGTCATAACCATCAAGCGAGGCCATCTTCCAGCCGTTATCTATAAAGTTCTTCACATCTCTAGCAAGTGATGCTGGGTCACATGCCACATAAACAATTCTCGAAGGTTTTATTCGTAGTAGCTGCGCCACTACATCTGCCCCGGCGCCTGCGCGAGGTGGATCTAATACCACTACATCCGCACGCTTGATGTTCTTAAGCGCTTTGGCAACATCATCTCTAATAATTTTTATATTTGGATAATCAGCAAAGTTCTCTCGCGCTGAATCAATTGCCGGGATTGAACTCTCAATTAAATCGATTCTCCCGCCAGGACCTAAAACATCAATCGCGACAGAGCTAAATAGTCCGACTCCGCCATACAAATCTAATAGGTGCTCGCCAGCTTTTAATTTAGCAAGTTCTAAAAATTTCGTCGTTAATGTATCTGGAGCATTGCGGTGGCGCTGCCAAAAAGCGCCAGCTTTAACTTTTAATTTCTTACCCTTAACTTCACGAATCTGATCACCTTGAGGAACCTCAATTGGTTCCATAGGTTCAAATTTCTCTGTGGCAATCTGTTCTACATGTAGCTCTTCGCCTGCAATTAAACAATCACTAATAGAAATAATGTCATGTGATCTAGATGCATAAATTCCAAATTGTCCTGCTTCATTTGCCACTCCGCGGATGTGTGTTCGATATCTAATAGTTGGCACTACTTCATGAACAGTTACTTCAACATTCATCTTTGCAATTCTGGAAAATTGTTCTTTAATAACTTCTGCTTTCAATTGGCGTTGATAAGGCAGATTTAAATGTTGAAAATCGCAGCCGCCACATTTGCCGGCATAGGCACAAGGTGGATTGATTCGTTCTTTAGATGGCTCGATAACTTCTATAACATTGGCGCGCAAAAAACCCTTTGCTTTGCTGGTTATTTCAATTTCGACCAATTCACCTGGCGCGGTATCGCGAATGAAGATAACTTGCCCTTCATTTCTCGCAATAAAGTGGCCACCATGAGCTACTTTTTCAACGCGAACCTGCATTTGAGAAGTCTAAGGGCTATGCTTATGAACCTATGCATGTTGTAATCATGGGCTGCGGTCGAGTTGGTTCTGCTATTGCACGAGAACTCGAAGCCGCTGGCTGTTCCGTATCAATCATCGATCAATCTCGAGAAGCTTTTCGTAGATTAGGTGGTGCCTTTAAAGGCGAAACTGTTACCGGCATTGGTTTTGATCGCGACATCATGATTGAAGCAGGTATCGAACGTGCAGATGCATTCGCTGCCCTATCTGATGGCGATAATTCAAATATTTTGGCAGCACGTGTAGCGCGTGAAGTATTTGGTGTTAAAAATGTTGTTGCACGTATTTATGATCCAGCTCGCGCAGAGATTTATCAGCGTTTAGGTATTCCAACTGTTGCTACTGTTACTTGGGCAACCGAACAAGTTTTGCGTCGATTGCTTCCTGGCGGATCTCGTGGAGAATGGCGCGATCCATCTGGAAAAGTCGCACTCCTTGAAGTTAGCATTCACCAATCTTGGCTTGGCCATCCAATCTCTGAAGTTGAAGCGCGTACCAATGCGCGCGTGGCATTTCTTACTCGACTTGGTGATGCCTTTATTCCTGACGAACATACTGTTTTGCAAGAGGGCGACCTACTTCATGTAATGGCGCACGATGAAGATATTGATTCAATTACTGCAACCATGAATGCAGAGGTGAACTAATGCGCGTTGCTATCGCTGGCGCCGGCAATGTAGGCCGGTCAATTGCGCGCGAACTAATCGCCAATGGCCACCAAGTGATGTTGATAGATAAAGATCCAAAGGCAATGAAATTAGAATCAGTAGCAGAGGCCGAATGGGTAATGGCAGATGCCTGCGAAATCGCATCATTAGATAATGCAAAGTTAGATCAATGCCAAGTTTTAGTTGCTGCAACCGGCGATGACAAAGTTAATTTGGTGGCATCGCTTCTTGCAAAGACCGAATATGGGGTGCCACGTGTGGTAGCTCGTATCAATCACCCAAAGAATGAGTGGCTCTTCGATAAGTCTTGGGGTGTAGATGTTGCAGTTTCTACTCCAAGAATTATTGCTGCGCTAGTTGAAGAAGCAGTATCTGTCGGCGATGTAGTTAAGCTATTTACAATTGGTAAAGGCTCTGCAAATCTACTTGAACTTACCTTGCCAGATAATTCAAAGTGCATTGGAAAGACAGTTGAAGAGGTCAAACTGCCAGATGACACATCCCTAGCGGCAATTGTTCGTGATGGCCGCGTCTTTAATCCAAAGCCGCACGATACCTTTGCAGCTGGCGATGAAATTATCTTTGTAGCATCTAATGTTGCCGAGGCAACTTTAAAAGCCTGCTTTATTGCGTAGCATCTGGTTTAACACTTGGCACTGTTCTAATAATTAACCAAGTCCACCAAATTACTAGCAGGAATAACGGATATCCCAAAACAATACTTGCTACCCCAAGAGCATTTAATTGATCAGCCTTGTATAGCGGATACATAATTAAAAGGCGCAATACGAACATTCCAACCCAGACCCAGCCGGCCATTACATAAACTCTTTTACGAGCCGGAACTTTGCGCCATTCCATGTTCTCACCAATGATTGGTCCAATAATCAAACCTAAAATCGGCCAACCAACTAAATTGGCAATGGCATAAACAGCTGCATATGCACTGTTCTTAATAAACGACGGGATGTAGTAATCCTTAGCTTGGCCACCTTGTTTAGCAAACCAAGCACAGATTAAAACTCCAATTACTCCACTAATTGCATGTTGCAAAGTATCGCGTTTGATTAAACGCCAAACTGCTAGCACGGCACTTAGCGCTATTGCAGCATAGATAGCGCTTCGTAGATCTTTTTGAATATTAAAAACAATTAGGAAAAGAATTGAGGGTAGCCCATTATCAATTAAGCCGCGCTTACCACCCATTGCATTGAGGATCGCCTCTTTTTCGTGGCTCATGACCCCGTACTTCCAAATCCGCCGCCACCGCGTTGAGATTCTGGTAGAACTTCTACTTCAAAGAATCTGGCGCTTTCAAATTTCTGAAAGACTAATTGCGCAATGCGATCTCCGCGCTTGACTTCGAATGTCTCTTTAGCATCGGTATTTATTAAAATAATTTTAATTTCGCCGCGGTACCCAGAATCAATAGTTCCAGGGGAGTTAACTATTGAAATGCCATTCTTTGCAGCTAAACCACTTCGAGGATGAGCAAAACAAACAAAACCTTCAGGAAGCGCGATCGCAATTCCGATAGGAACAATTGCGCGCTGACCAGGTGCAATAGTGCAATCAATAGTTGAATAGACATCCATGCCTGCATCGCCAGCGCGTGCGTAATCTGGCAAGGGTAAACCCTTATCGATTCTTTGAATTTGAACAATCACGGGTTTACACCAAATTGTTTATCAGAGATATAACCTTCGGCGGCATTTTTAATAAAATGTTCTAAGCCAACCACGATGTATAAAGCGCTAGCTTTTAGCGCCAATTCGCCATCTGGGCCATTTAATCGTCCTTCGGCTTCAGTAAATACCTTTCGACGTTCTTGGCCAGTAATACGTGCATTTATATATAGCTTTGATCCAACTGGAATTGGCTTAATGAAATCAGTATCTAAGTGGGCAGTAACAGCTGGCACCTGTAATAAATACATTAACTTTCCGAGCGCTTCATCAAAGGCAAGTGATAACAATCCACCGTGAGCAAGCCCTGGCGCACCTTGATGCATATCAGTTACGGTAAATACACAAGTCGCAGTCAGTCCTTCCCCTGCGATTGATTTCATATGTAAACCAGTTGGATGATCAACTCCGCAACCAAAGCACATAGTTAAATGTGATGGAATCTCTTCTCCGGGTTTTGGAGCGTTTGGGTGACGTTCCGGCATCTCAATAGCCATGCCGCTAATTTACGCTACTTTTAACCCATGGCCACATACCGCGAGAGGCTAAATCCGCCACTATCTTGGATGAGCTTTATCTTCTTTATGTATTTTTCGATGGCTTTTGCAATTTGGGCTGCATTTGATTTTCTAGAGGCGCTAATTTTCCTGATCGTACTTAGCGCTACCCTTCCCTACCTTTGGATAAAGATGCGAATGGTGATTACTGTTGATACCGAACTTCGAATTGATCGGGCTCATATTGAGTTGAAGTACTTAAAAGAGCCACGCGAAATAGATGAAACTGAATATCGCAAATTACGTACTTTTAATTCAGATGCTCGCAGCTTCCATGCCACCAGACCTTGGTTAAAGCGCGGCGTACAAGTATTTGTAAATGATGATAGAGATAAAACTAGTTATTGGTTGATCGGAAGTAATAACGCAGGCGAATTAGTTAAGCGCATTCGCGGCATACAGCCGTAGCGCCAGAGCCCTTTGCAATATTGGTTACGTGAGAAACCAAGAAGCAACGTGAGCAGGTAAATTCATCTTCCTGCTTTGGTACAACTTTTACAGATAACTCTTCGCCAGATAAATCTGCGCCAGGAAGTTCGAGGTTTTCGGCTTCCTCTTCTTCATCAATGTCGATCTTGCCGGATTGAACTTCGGCGCGCTTGGCTTTGAGTTCTTCTAAGGATTCCTCATGGAGTTCTTCATCCGTTTTTCGGGGTGTGTCGTAATCCGTTGCCATTTTGCACCGCCTCTCCGCGACCAGTGGGTCTTAACCCAAAACATTTCAGGAACGGGCGTAGGTTGCCCTATTTGCCCCGTTATTTCCACTAAACCACGCCGAATTGCGCTTTATTCCCTGCTTATAACCCCTTGAACACGCTTTGCAAGGCGATCATCAACTAAAGCTCTCAAATAAGTCCCATCAGGGCGATATTCCTCTTCTAAAACTTCGCCTCTTTCATGAATTTCATTTACTAAATCACCGCGGGTATATGGAATTACAGTATCAATTTCGATATTTGGATGTGGCAAAGAATTTTCAATTGCACGTAATAAATTTTCTATACCAAATCCAGTTTTAGCGCTAAAGGCAAAAGCATTTGGTTCTTGGCGAAGTAGCGCCATTATCACCTCTGGTTTTGCTACATCTGCTTTATTGATGGCAATAATCTCTGGAATTTCACTACCGCCAATTTCAGAAATCACTTGCCGTACTGCGCGAATCTGTTCGAATGGATCTGGATGCGAACCATCGACTACATGCACAATCAAATCCGCACCAGTTACCTCTTCTAGCGTTGATTTAAATGCATCAACCAATTGGTGTGGCAAGTGGCGCACAAATCCCACGGTATCAGTCAAGGTATAAATTCGACCTTCAGTAGTTTCGGTGCGACGAGTAGTTGGATCCAATGTTGCAAAGAGCGCATTTTCAACCAATACCCCGGCATTTGTTAAACGATTTAAAAGCGATGATTTTCCAGCATTGGTATATCCAGCAATTGCTACTGATGGAATATTGTTTCTTTGACGTTCCTGGCGCTTGGTATCGCGCGCAATCTTCATCTCTGCAATTTCACGTCTTAACTTAGCTTGGCGATCACGGATACGACGGCGATCAGTTTCGATTTTAGTTTCGCCAGGACCGCGACCACCAATACCAGCACCACCTGCAGCGCGACCACCTACTTGGCGAGATAGTGATTCACCCCAACCACGAAGTCTTGGTAGCAAATAACTAATCTGCGCTAGTTCTACCTGTGCTTTACCTTCGCGACTTTTGGCATGCTGCGCAAAGATATCCAGAATTAATGCAACGCGATCAATTACTTTAACCTTTAACTTAACTTCTAATTTCTGTAATTGCGCTGGAGACAATTCACCATCACAGATGACAGTGTCTGCACCGGTCTGTACCACTAATTCGCGAAGTTCCGCGACTTTACCGCTACCTATGTAGGTTGCCGGATCTGGAGATTCGCGGCGCTGAATTACGCCCTCTAATACTTGCGCACCTGCAGTTTCTGAGAGCGCTTTAAGTTCATCTAATGAATTCTCCGCCATCTCTGCGGTGCCGGTAGTCCAAACGCCCACTAAAACTACGCGCTCTAGTTGTAGTTCGCGATATTCAGCATCAGAGATATCTTGTAGCTGAGTTGAGAAACCCGCTACGCGACGAAGCGCAGAACGTTCTGCAACTTGGTCAGGGGTATTGATTAAATCTTCGGCTTCATCAAATTCTGAAGCAGCGCGAGCCGAAGCTCTTAATAACTCTTCGAAATCTTTATCGCTCAAGAAACTCTTCTATTTTGACATCTTTAACAATCACCGCAGGGCCTGTCAAAATTCCATTGCTGTGAGCATCTATCTCTACATATAAACGCCCACCAGGAGGATTAACTTCCCATTTAGTTGGCAAATTTTCGCGGGCATGTTTTGCAGCTGCCATTGCAACTGCCACTACCCCAGTGCCGCAGCTCTGAGTTTCGCCACTTCCGCGTTCGTGCACGCGCATCTTTACAACATGATCACCAGTTATTTGAACAAATTCAACATTTACACCCTCTGGATAAAGTTCTTTTGGACGCACTACCGGTGGATGTTTTAAAGAACCAACTTGCTCTAAATCTTCTACGAAAACAACCGCATGTGGATTACCAACGCTGATGTGATAGCCCTTCCAGAGACCAGTATCTGTTCCGGCAGTTACATCATCGCCCTCATCAGTTACTTGCCCCATGTTTACGGTGATATCGCCATCTTCTGGCACCTTTAAATGTTTAACGCCATCACGCGTATCAATCGGAAAAATTCCTGGCTTCTCTAAACCCTTTTCGATTAAGAATTTAGCCATCACACGAATTCCATTGCCACACATCTCTGCAAGAGATCCATCAGCGTTGCGATAATCCATAAACCATTTATCGTTTCGCTTGACGATACGAATCAAGCCATCTGCGCCAATGCCTTTTTCGCGATTACAGATTCGCGCTGTTTCGGCAGATGAGATTGATAAATCTCCATTTGGGTCATAAACCAGCACGAAATCATTATGCGTTCCGTGTCCGTAGCTGGCTTGAATACTCATTTCAATAATTCTAACGCTTTAGGCAGAAAGGGCGCTTCAATCCAAATTATTCGTTTCTCGCGTTTGAACCAAGTCTCTTGTCTACGTGCATATTGGCGAGTAACAATGATGGTCTCCTCGATTGGATCTGCATTTAAACCCATCTGCCATTCAATTATCTGCGCATATCCATGACCTAATCGCGCGGTGGTACCTGACATCAAGCCATCAATTACTAAATCACGGACCTCTTCGATTAGTCCCTCTTCAAACATTTTCATCGCACGAATCTTTATTCGTTCATCTAAAACTTCTCGTGGCACATCAAGACCAATCCAAATTGAATTTGGGTAATAAGTCGCACCCTCTTGCGGCAAGTTGGCGGTGTATGGCTTACCAGTAATTTCAATTACCTCTAGCGCTCTGATTACGCGACGTAAATTTTGGCTATCAATTGCTATTGCCGCAGCTGGATCTAGTTCCTGCAGCCTTTTATACATTGCCTCTTTACCAATTTCTTCGGCCTCTGCATTTAAGTGATCGCG
>JBEAMP010000090.1:0-6442 GCA_041165905.1 Actinomycetota bacterium | reverse complement strand
AGCAGGCATTCGCAAAGGATGCAAAGAAGACTGTCCAGCAGATTCTTGATGAGGCGCAAACCGCGGTTAAGGCCTTCTCACGTTTCCGCGTTGGTCAGTAATAAACTAACTTCAAGTTAGTTAGAGTTTTAAAGAGAAGTTGAAAGGAGCACTTATGCCAGGTTATGGAAGAGTGCTCCTTAAACTTTCTGGAGAAGTTTTTGGCGGCGAAAAGGGCATCGGAGTTGATCCAGATGTTGTTCAAGCAATTGCAAAACAGATTGCAGATGTTGTTAAAAACGGAACTCAAGTAGCAATCGTGGTCGGTGGCGGTAATTATTTCCGAGGCGCCGAACTACAAACTCGCGGCATGGAGCGCTCTAGAGCTGACTATATGGGCATGCTCGGAACTGTAATGAACTGCTTAGCGCTACAAGATTTTCTTGAAAAACAAGGCGTAGATACCCGAGTGCAAACTGCAATTTCAATGGGGCAAGTTGCTGAGCCATACATTCCACGCCGAGCAATTCGCCACTTAGAAAAAGGTCGCATAGTTATTTTCGGTGCAGGCGCTGGAATGCCATTCTTCACAACTGACACCGTTGCAGCACAGCGCGCACTTGAAATTGGTGCCAATGCTTTGTTACTTGCAAAGAGCGGTGTTGATGGTGTTTACAACGCAGATCCTCGTAAAGATGCCAACGCCAAAAAATTCGACAAGATTTCATACGATGAAGTGCTTTCTAAATCATTAGCAGTTGCAGATGCCGCAGCATTTAGCCTTTGCCGTGAAAACAAATTACCGATTGTGGTCTTTGATTTAATGAACAATGGAAATATTGCTCGCGCCGTTAAGGGCGAAAAAATCGGAACACTAGTTAATTAAGGACACCCCATGAGCGACATAACAACCATCATGAGTGATGGCGTAAGTAAAATGAATAAGGCTGTAGATGTAGCTAAAGAAGATTTAGCTTCTATCCGCACTGGCCGCGCTCATCCATCACTTTTCAATAAAGTAATTGTTGATTATTACGGCGCACCAACTGCGCTTAATCAGCTTGCATCTGTGCAAGTTCCAGAAGCACGTGTAGCAATTATTAATCCTTTCGATAAAGGTGCGATGGCCTCGATTGAAAAAGCGCTTCGCGAATCTGATTTAGGCGTAAATCCAAGCAATGATGGTGTTTCAATTCGCATTAATTTCCCGCAGCTAACCGAAGAGCGCCGCAAGGAATACATCAAACTGGCTAAATCAAAAGGCGAAGATTCAAAGGTTTCAATTCGAAATATTCGCCGATCAGTTAAAGAAGCGCTAGAAAAACTGGAAAAAGATGGTGCTATTTCTAAAGATGATTTAGCTCGAGCTGAAAAAGAGTTAGAGAAGCACACTGGTGATCACACCACGAAGATTGACGAACTTCTTAAGCATAAAGAAGCTGAACTTCTAGAGGTCTAATGAGCGACCTGCACTCAATCAACGAGGCAATTAATAAGCGCGCTGGGCGCAAATTACTGCCGTCGATTGCGGTTTCGCTTTCGTTAATTGCGCTTATCTGGGCGCTCCTTTCATTCTTTCGATTTGGAATTGCAATTGTGGTTGCCGTTGCAGTGTCACTTGCAATCAGAGAGTTAGCTTCCGCATTTAGCACTACCGATACTTATGTTTCTTATAGATCCCTGCTAATTAGCACTATTGGTTTATCCGCTGCCACTTGGTTTGGTGGGATTCGTGCGCTTGCACTCGGAGTAGCAATCGCACTTGGACTTATTTTGATTGGGTTACTTCGAAAAGGTCCTAAAGGTTTTGTTAAAAGCGCCAGCGCATCGATATTTTCACTTGTATATCTGCCATTTTTAATGTGCTTTGCAATATTGCTTGCTAGACCATCAACTGGTTTTGGCAATGTGATGACTTTAATCATTCTGGTTTCTTGCAACGATACCTTTGGCTATTTAGTTGGCGTATTAATTGGAAAGCATCCAATGGCACCGCACATTTCGCCGAAGAAATCATGGGAGGGTTTAGCAGGATCAATTATTTTTACTTCAATTGGTGGCTATTTAGCTTTTACTTATCTACTTGAATTAAATGGTTGGATTGGTGCAGGCATTGGATTAATTGCAGTTATAACAGCCACCACAGGTGACTTAATCGAATCATCGATAAAACGCGATTTTGCTATTAAAGATATGGGTAATTTATTACCGGGTCATGGTGGAATCATGGATCGTTTGGATTCAATAGTCTTAACTGCACCTGCGCTCTGGTTAGTTTTAGAGCTAGTTAAGTATTACTCATGAGTGATACCGATAGAGTTTTTCTAGAATTTCAAGAACCTAAACAGAAGAAGAAAGCTCCTAAACACCTTGCTGATATGAGCAAGGAGGAGCGTAAAGCGCTCTGCGAAGAACTTGGTATTCCTGCATTTAGAGCAAATCAAGTTGCAGTTCATTACTACACCCATTTAGAAACTGATCCTGAAAAATGGAGTGACATTCCCGCAGATATGAGACAGAAGCTGTCGGATTCATTTACTCCAAAGTTAATGGAATTAGTTCGCACTCTGCAGACTGATAGTGGTTTGACTAGAAAAGATTTGTGGCGATTACATGATGGCACTTTGGTCGAATCAGTTTTAATGAAATATCCAGATCGTGCAACGGTTTGTATTTCATCACAAGCAGGCTGTGGCATGGCTTGCCCATTCTGCGCAACTGGCCAAGGTGGTTTAAAGCGAAATTTAACTGCAGGAGAAATTACAGAGCAGATTGTTAATGCAGCAAGACTTTGTGCATCGGGCGAAATGGGTGGAGAGCCGATTCGTTTATCAAATATAGTCTTTATGGGAATGGGGGAGCCGCTAGCTAATTACAAAGCAGTGGTACAGACCATTCGAAACATTACTTCACCTAATCCAGATGGATTAGGTATTTCTGCTCGTTCAGTAACTTTATCTACAGTTGGTTTAGTTCCTGGCGTTGAGAAATTTACTGACGAGGGATTACCGGTAACGTTGGCAGTTTCACTACATACTCCAGATGACGAACTTCGTGATTCATTGGTGCCAATTAATACTCGGTATAAAGTTCGCGAAATTTTGGCGGCAGCTGACGCATATGCAAAGAAGACCGGACGACGTTACTCAATCGAGTATGCGTTAATTAAAGATATTAATGATCAAGCTTGGCGCGCTGATTTATTAGGCAAATTACTTAAGAGCCGAAATGCTCATGTTAATTTAATTCCGCTTAATCCAACCCCAGGTTCTAAGTGGACTGCATCTCGTCCGGCCGACCAGAAGGAATTTGTGAGAGTTCTTGAAAGCTATGGCGTTCCAGTCACGGTCCGCGATACCCGTGGCCGTGAAATCGATGGCGCCTGTGGCCAATTAGCCGCCAGCGAATCTTCAAATAAATAACTTTTTTCACTAAAGTAGCTCGCATGGAAAAAATTGCGAATTTCATCAACGGCAAATCAGTTCAATCTTCATCTGGAGAGACCACTCAAATTGTCGATCCTTCAACAGGTAAGGCTTATGCAGAGGCGCCAAAATCAAATCAAGCAGATATTGATGCAGCGATGTCTGCAGCAGCCACTGCATTTGAAGAGTGGCGCGACACCACACCTTCAGAGCGTCAACGAGCTCTTTTAAAAATTGCTGATGCAATTGAATCTCGTGCTGAAGAATTTATCGCAACTGAATCAAAGAACACCGGCAAACCACTTGGTTTAACTGCATCTGAAGAGATTCCACCAATGGTTGATCAAATTCGTTTCTTCGCAGGTGCCGCTCGTAATTTAGAAGGTAAATCAGCTGGCGAATATATGCGCGGGATGACCTCTTATATTCGTCGCGAACCAATTGGTGTTTGCGCCCAAGTTACACCTTGGAACTATCCGATGATGATGGCAGTCTGGAAGTGGGCTCCAGCTATTGCAGCAGGTAACACTGTTGTTCTAAAACCATCTGAGACCACTCCAATGTCAACAATCTTGATGGCAAATGTAATGAGTGAATTCTTACCAAATGGCGTTTTCAATGTAGTCACAGGCGAGCGCGAAACCGGCAAGATGTTAATTGATCATTCAACTCCTGCCATGGTTTCGCTAACTGGTTCTGTTCGCGCAGGTATGCAAGTTGCTGAAGCTGCTTCAAAATCATTAAAGCGAGTTCACCTAGAACTAGGCGGCAAAGCACCAGTTGTAGTTTTCGCAGATGCAGATCTAAAGACTGCGGCAGAAACTATTGCAATCACAGGATTTTTTAATGCTGGCCAAGATTGCACCGCAGCTACTCGCGTGATTGTCGAAGAGAGCGCTTACGAAGAATTTGTTGAGCTAATTGCCCACCAAGCAAAAGGTTTAAAGACCGGTGCGCCAAGTGAAGATGATGCGCTCTTTGGTCCAGTAAATAATGCCAACCAGTTGGCTCGAGTTACCGGATTTTTAAATGAGGTGCCATCACATGCCAGAGTGGTAGCAGGCGGTAAGCAAGTTGCCCGCGATGGTTTCTTCATCGAACCTACTGTGATTGCAGATCTAAAGCAGAGCGATCGCCATATTCAAGAAGAGATCTTCGGCCCAGTAATCACGGTCCAGAAATTTAAAGATGAAGCAGAGGCAATTCGCATGGCAAATGGCGTGGAATATGGTCTGGCCTCATCTATCTGGACTTCAAATCATGGTCGCGCAATGCGCCTTTCTCGCGCCTTCGACTTTGGTTGCGTCTGGATTAACTGCCATATCCCAGTGGTAGCTGAGATGCCTCATGGTGGTTACAAGCGAAGTGGTTACGGCAAAGATTTAAGCGCATATGGATTTGAGGATTACACTCGAATCAAGCATGTGATGACAAATCTCAACGCCTAAACTCTCCAAAAATTGCCCGTTGCGGGTTAGTATTCCCGCATATTTAGCTGACCAGAAAGGCTCCCAATGTCACAAGGTATGTCCGAGCAAGATTCAATGCTCAATGAATTAAAGGCGCTCGCAAAGTCTCGCGTCTCACGACGCTCAGTTTTAGCTGGCGCAGGTGCAGTTGGCGCAGGTTCACTTCTTGCTGCATGCGGTGGCGGCGGTGGATCTGATGTAGATGTGCGTTGGGGTAACTGGACTCTTTACTTAGATTACGACAGCGATGCAAAGGTTTATCCAACACTTGAAGATTTCATCGCAGAAACCGGAATCACCGTTAAGTACTTGGAAGATTACAATGACAATGATGAGTTCTACGGAAAAGTTCAAGGTCAATTAAAGCTAAATGAAGATATTGGATATGACTTAATCTGCCCAACCGACTGGATGGCAGCGCGTTATATCCGTCTTGGCTATGCACAGAAATTAGATAAAGCAAATATTCCAAATTCAAAGAACATCATTGATTCTTTGGCAAGCGTTCCTTATGACACCAGTCGTGATTACTCACTTACCTGGCAAGGCATCATGGGCGGCTTTACTTGGAATAAGGAGAAAATTCCAAATGGTGTTCGCACATTAGATGATCTATTTGCACCGGCAAATAAGGGCAAGATTGAAGTTCTTTCAGAGCTTCGCGACACCGTTGGTGTAATCATGATGGCGCAAGGCGTAGATATTTCTAAATTCACCGCTGATCAGTATTACAACGCAATCGACTTCCTAGAGAAGAAGATTTCAGATGGATTTATCCGCCAAGTTAAGGGAAATGATTACAAAGAAGATTTGATCTCTGGTGACTGCGTTGCCGTTATCGGTTGGTCTGGAGATGCATTCCAGCTTGCAGCAGAGAACGATGGCAAGTTTGACTTCGCAATTCCAGAATCAGGCGGAACTATCTCAGCTGATAACTTCATTATTCCAAGCACTGCGCAGAACAAAGATAAGGTCGAACAGCTAATTAATTACTACTACGACCCAGTTGTTGCGGCAAAGGTAGCGGCATACGTTAATTACATTACGCCAGTGAAGGGCGCACAAGAAGCTATGGCAGATGTCGATCCATCATTAGTTGATAATGAATTGATCTTCCCATCAGCTGCGACTCAATCTAAGTTGCAAGTATTCCGTGCGTTAACACCTGCAGAGGAGACCGAGTTCACCGATGCATTCCAAAAGGCCGCTGGTAACTAAGTAAAGTGGCAATAGCTACTGCGCGAGGCGACCTCAAGTTAACTAACGTCACCAAGGAATATGGTGATTTCACTGCTGTAAACGATTTGTCGTTAACGATTCCTGCTGGTTCATTCTTTGCACTTCTTGGACCATCAGGTTGCGGCAAGACCACCACACTTCGAATGATTGCAGGTCTTGAAGAACCAACTAAAGGAACTTTGCATATCGGTGATCAAGAGATTACTGATCTGCGTCCATATCAACGACCAATCAACACGGTCTTCCAGAACTACGCTCTCTTTCCGCATCTTTCAATCTTTGAGAACGTGGCATTTGGAATGCGCCGCCGCGGCATTAAAGATGTTAAAT
>JBEAMP010000089.1:0-17234 GCA_041165905.1 Actinomycetota bacterium | reverse complement strand
TTGGATACCAGACATCGAGCACCACTCCGCTTGCGGTGATGGTGGCAATGCCGTGACCAGATGCAATAGACATAAGCGCATATTAGTCTGTGCTGATGAAAGTTAGCGTCTTCTGTTCCTCTTCGCCAACCATTGATGAGAAACATATCCACTTGGCCACGGAACTGGGCTCAGGTATCGCATCCAGAAATTGGACCTTGGTATCAGGCGGCGGAAAAATCTCAAGCATGGGTGCGGTCGCTAAAGCAGCTCGTGCTGGTGGTGCGCAAACAATCGGCGTGATTCCAGATGCGCTAGTAAAAATTGAATTTGCAGATCATGACTCTGATCAATTACATGTAGTTAAAGATATGCGCGAACGAAAAGGATTAATAGAAGAACTTTCTGATGCCTTTGTTGTACTTCCAGGTGGCGCAGGTACGCTGGAAGAGTTATTTGAAATTTGGGTGGGCCGTTTTTTAAAGTTTCATGACAAACCAATTGTGATTTTGGATCCCTTTGATTTATACAAACCACTGCTCGAATTGATAAATCACTTAGAAGCTGAGAATTTTGTAAAGCCAGGCATGCAAGAACTTATTTTCTGGGCACGCTCGGTAGATGAAGCCCTCAATCACATCGCAGGTAAGTAAACTTCTCCATTGTGGAGCGTTTAATAATTGAAGTAATTGAGTCGCTCCCTGAGGAGTACCAATTTGTACTTCGCGCTCATTATCTAGGCAATAAATCTTCCGAAGAGATAGCTGCAATACTCGGTGTACCTGCTGAGTCTGTGGCGCGAATCATTAAAGCTGGCAAGGCGGCTCTTGCACGGGAGATAGGACTTAATTAGGACTTAATTAGGACTTAATTAGGACTTGCTAGGCGTTGAATTGCCCGATTTGGGCGGATGGCGGCAATACGAGATAATTCTCCCTGACTGAACGTTCAGTGACTATTTAATAAGCATTAACTCTTGGGGGATTTACTATGGCAGCAATGAAGCCGCGCACCGGTGATGGACCAATGGAAGTCACCAAGGAGGCTCGTAGCTTGGTAATGCGTATCCCACTAGAAGGCGGAGGTCGCCTAGTAGTCGAACTAAACGCAGAAGAAGCGGCCAACTTGGGAAGTTGCCTTCAAGCTGCAGTTCAATTGATTAAGAAGTAATCAAAAAGCGTTATATTCGCGCGCATGCTAACTTTTAAGCGCGCAGAGAAGCTATCCAAAAAAGCAGCTCAAATCTTCTTGCCAGTAATTGATGGCAAGGCCGCCGCACCAGAATTAGCAAAACTTTTCCAATTAAATTTTGAAGATGAATTGGCTTTCTTTGCACCTAGCGATAAACCTTTAAAAGCTGGAGAAATTTTTGAAATCCCAGTCAGTGCAGAAGGTTACAAATGTGAACGTTTGGCATTTGTTTCGTTAGGAAAAGCAAGTGCATCCGAACTTAGACAAGCTGGTGCTGCAGTCGGACGAAAACTTCGCGGCAAGAGCGATGATGTTTATCTTCACTTGGATTTGAAAAAAGATGAAACAAAAAGTTTTCTAGTTTCAGCTAATTTGGGAAATTTTACTTGGAATTTAAAGAGCGACGCTAAAACGTTTACTTCGAATATAGAAGTTAGAAATGGTGAAATTGAAGTATTAAAAAGTGCGCAGTTAGTTTCAGATGCTGTAAATCGCGCTCGCCAATTAATTCATACGCCATCAAATATCAAAAATCCGGAATGGATAGCGCGTCAAGCAAAGAAATACGCAAATGGCGCAAAAGTTGAAATCAAATCCGGAGCTGCTTTAAAGGAATTTGGGGGATTAAGAGCTGTTGGTGGATCCTCTCCAAAGCCGGGTCCACGTTTTATAAAAATGACTTATGTGCCACGCAAATCTGGCGCAAAACATATTGTGATAGTTGGAAAAGGTATTACTTACGATACTGGCGGAATCTCTTTAAAACGTCCGTACGACATTATGATTCCAATGAAGAGTGATATGGCTGGCGCGGCAGCTTGTTTAGCAGTTATGAGCGCATTAAAAGATATGAAGGCTAATGTAAAAGTAACTGCATTGCTTATGTGCGCTGAGAATTCAATTTCATCAACTTCGCAAAGACCTGGTGATGTAATCACACATTACGGCGGCAAAACCGTAGAAGTTCTAAATACAGACGCTGAAGGGCGCTTAGTTTTAGCAGATGGCTTGGCATATGCGGTCAAAAACTTAAAACCTGATTATTTAATCGATATTGCCACGCTAACAGGTTCGGCAACTCTTGGACTTGGCAAACAATATGCCGCGCTATATTCAAGAAACTTAAAGTGGATTAAAGAGCTTAGAACTGCTGGAGATATCTCTGGTGATCGAGTCTGGCATATGCCATTGATTGATGATTATGAAAGCGCGCTTGAATCAGATATCGCAGATATCAATCACACTGCAGATAAAGGTGACTTCAATGCAGGTTCGGTAACAGCGGCGCTCTTCTTAGAACAATTTGTAAATGGTGTTAATTGGGCACATTTAGATATAGCTGGCGTTGGTCGCGCAGAGGCAGACTCAGGTGAAAATCCAAAAGGTGGCACCGGGTGGGGAGTACGTTTACTACTTGAATGGATTGGAACATTTAAGTGAAATTTGATGCAGCGCAATTCTCAGATAGTTATATTGCAGAAGATCCACATCAAGTTCTAGCTCGCGAAAAGGGAATCGAACTTGGAGTTATAGATGCAACGCCCGGCTCTGGCGCATATCTTCGTTTTGTAGCTTCATTACTTTCTGCGCAATCTGTCGTAGAAATCGGAACTGGCTCAGGAGTCGGAACTCTTTGGTTATTAAAAGGCATTATGAGCTCGGGTGTAATTACAACAATTGATCCCGAAGTTCAACACATACAAATAGCCAAGCAAGTTTTGATTGATGCAGATATTGCTCCAAATCGATATCGATTAATTACAAGTGATTATCTTGAAGTTATGCGCAAACTGGCAGATCGGGCTTATGACTTAGTCGTGTTTAGAGGAAATCCAGAAGATATTTTAGATGTCATTGATGAAGCGCACCGAATCTTAAGAGTCGGCGGAATTTTGGCAATTGATCACTTTTATGGTGGCGGCAAAGTGCCAGATCCTGCACAACGTGACCCTAAAACGGTCGCTTTACGTGATGCCGGTAAGTTTTTAAAGAGCCAAAATGAGCACTGGTCTATCTCATTAAATCCAATCGGAGACGCAGTTTTACTAGCGACCAAACTCTAAATACTCTTAGACCATGTTCGGAGATGTCGGTTTTGGAGAGCTGCTTGGATTAGGAATCTTGGCACTTCTATTAGTTGGTCCAGATCGACTGCCATCTGTTGCACTTGAAGCGGCAAAGATGATTAAGAAATTCCGTAAATATGCAACATCTGCTACAGATCAAATTAAAGATTCGCTTGGACCGGGTTATGAGAATTTAAAGCCACAAGATTTGCACCCGAAGAACTTCATCAAGAAGCAGTTAAACGAAGCGATGGTTGATCAACCAAAAAAATTAAATGCTAAAGTTAAATTAGATCCGGATATGTTGTGAGTCAATTATTTGATGCGCTTAGCAAGGTAATTGACCCCGAACTTCGACGTTCGATTACAGAACTCGGCATGGTTGAGAAAGCCGAATTAATCAATGGTCGAGCAGAGATAAAGGTGCTTCTCACAATTGCTGGTTGCCCTATGCGCGAACAGCTGACCAATGATATTCAGAAAGCTCTCGGAGAAGTTCGTGAAGTTAAAGAGATTGCTTTGGAATACGGCGTTATGAATGAAGCGCAACGCGAGAAAGTCAGAGATATCGTTCGTGGTGGAAAATCCAAAGAAATCCCATTTGCAAGACCGGATTCATTAACAAGAGTGATTGGAATTTCATCTGGTAAAGGTGGCGTGGGTAAATCTTCTTTAACAGCAAATTTAGCAATTGCAGTTGCTAAACAAGGTATGAACGTAGGAATTTTAGATGCCGATGTTTACGGACACTCAATTCCCAGATTACTTGGGCTAATTGGCCAGCGACCAACTGCAATTGATGACATGTTCATTCCCTTGGAAAATCATGGGGTCAAATGTGTATCAATGGAGATGTTCAAGCCTGATAGGTCTGATGCAGTTGCCTACCGTGGACCAATACTTCATAAGGTTCTATCTCAATTATTAACTGATGCCTTTTGGGGCGATTTAGATTTTCTATTTTTAGATTTACCGCCAGGTACTGGAGATCTAGCTATTTCACTGGGTCAATTAATTCCAGGCTCCGAATTAATTGTTGTGACAACGCCACAAATTGCAGCAGCAGAAGTAGCTGAACGTTCGGGACGAATTGCACATCAGATGAAACAACAAATTGTTGGAGTTATCGAAAATATGTCAGCTTTTCCTTGCCCAACTTGTGGAGAAAAAATTGAGTTATTCGGAAGTGGCGGCGGTGAAGCAACTGCAGCTCGACTTAGCCAATTAGTTGGCGCTGAAGTTCCAGTATTGGGCAATATCCCATTTAGCCATGCGCTACGAAATGGCGGCGATGGTGGCCAGCCAGTAGTTATTACCTCAAATGATGATCCAGCTGCTGTTGCAATCAACGAAATTGCTGCGAATTTGACGCAACGAAAGCGTTCTTTGGTGGGAGTTCCACTTAAATTGAACACTTAAGCTAGTTAGCCTCAATTAGAATTGGCGGCATGAAGAAGACCGCTAACCGTACTCAATCAGCGGTACTTACTCGAAAAGGCATCCAAAGCACCCTCGTTTCTGTTGCTGGAATTATCGGTCGACCTGTGAAAGATCAAGATGGGCGCGACTTAGGCAAATTGGTTGATTTTGTGGTGCGCCACGGTGGCGAAACTTATCCACCAGTATCTGGATTGATTGTTAAAGTGGCAGGACGTCGGGCGTACATAGATGGCGCGCGTATCGCAAAGTTAACTAAAGATGAAATTACGCTCTCATCTGCCAAGGTAAATTTATCTGACTATCAACGTCGCTCTGGTGAACAGTTGCTTGATGGCGATGTTTTAGATCATCAAATTGTTGATGTTAATGGACTTCGAGTAGTTCGAACTTCAGATTTGTATCTGGCGCCGTTAGATAAAGAGATTCGACTTGTTGGAGTTGACGTCTCCTTCCGTTCTTTTGTTAGAAGAATTTTTCCTGGAACTTTCGGGCGCAAACCTGGAGTTGATCAAGTTATTGATTGGGCCAGTGTTGCCTCTTTGGCAGATGACGGAGGAGTAGTACGTACAACTGCCACCAGAGAAGCGCTAAGCAAATTACGTCCAGCCGATATTGCAGACATCATTGAAGATTTAGAGGGTCGCGAACAGAGCGCACTCATCGAATTACTTGATCCAGATTTGGCTGCCGATGCGTTAGAAGAGATGGAAGATGATGAGCTACAAGGCTTACTTCGCGGCATCTCAGATGAAAGAGCAGCAGAACTTCTAGCTCACATGGAACCTGATGAGTCTGCAGAAGTTTTGCGCGACTTAGATGAAGAACATTCCGAAAGTATTTTGGCACAAATGTCACCAGCAATGGCTAAACAGCTTCGCCGCTTGGTTGAGTTTGATGAAACTCACGCTGGTGGCATTATGACGACCCATTTACTTATTGTTAAAGAGAGTGATTTAGTCTCTGATGCACTTAAATTGTTAGTTGAACATCGCGAGCGAGATATTTCTGATGGCGTAACTGTTGTTGATTCAAAGGGAAAATTGCTCGACCACATTCAAATTATTGAATTAATTGCTGCAAAATCTTCAGAAAAGCTAGAAACATTAGTTAAAGCGCCATTTCCAACTGCGGTTAGTATCGATACGCCTCTAGAAGATGTAATTGAGGAGTTTTCGAATAACCGAGGATCTTCAGTTATTGTGATTGATGAAAAAGGTAAACCTGTAGGAAGAATCCTTGCTGATGACATCATTGATGCAATGGTGCCTGCTGAATCTTCTGGTCTTGCCCAAGGAACCGGAGCGCTGTCATGAGCAGCAAATTAGATTCTCGCAAATTGCGCTTAGGCGCATTTCTTGCTGTTATGGGCCCTGGAATTATCGCTGGACTTTCTGATGACGATCCAGCTGGAATCACCACCTATTCGCAGCTTGGTGCGCAATTTGGATATCAATTACTTTGGACACTCGGAATTGCGACATTAGCGCTAATTCTCTTTCAAGATTTAGGTTCGAGAATTGGTGTAGTTACTCGCCAAGGTTTAATCGGATTAATCAGACAGAAATATGGCGCACGTTCTGGAATGCTAAGTGCTTTTGCTTTAGTACTTGCAAATATCGGCACCATGACCGCAGAATTTGCTGGTATTGCAGCAGCCGGAAGTTTATTTGGAGTTTCAAAGTACATAACAGTTCCTTTAGCTGCCTTTGTAGTTTCTTTCTTAGTATTACGTGGCAGTTTTGCCAGAGTTGAAAAAGTTTTCTTTCTGCTAGCCTCAGTTTTTATTGCCTATGTAATTGCAGGATTTATGGCAAAACCAGATTGGTCTGCAGCGGCCGAAGGTCTTTTCATTCCTTCAATGCCATTTACTCGAGAAGCGCTATTTATTGCTACCGCTACTTTAGGCACAACTTTGGCGCCATGGGGTTTGGCATTTATTCAAAGTTACGCTGTAGATAAACGTCTAACAAAAGAAGATCTCAAATTACTTAGAGTAGATGTTTGGACCGGTTCACTCTTAACTGGAATCATTGGATTTTTCGTAGTCATTACCTGTGCGGCGACATTGCACGCTAACGGCCAAACATCAATTACCGATGCATCTCAAGCAGCAGCTGCCTTAAAACCTCTTGCCGGAAATCTTGCTAAAGAACTTTTTGCAGTTGGTTTAATTGGCGCAGCGCTTCTCGCGGCTTCAATTTTGCCACTATCGACAGCATATGCAGTAACAGATTTGACCGGTAGACCAGCTGCGCTTGATGACAAAGCTCATGAAGCACCGCTTTTCTATGTAACTTTTGGTGTAATTACAATTCTTGCGGCAACAATGGTGCTAATACCTGGCGCACCCTTAATTCGAATTTTAGTCCTAACTCAAATTCTTAATGCCGTTTTGTTATTACCACTTTTGCTTTACATGTTCGGAATTGCTAAGGATTCAAGATTAATGGGCGAATATCGCGCATCTAATTTAATGTTGACCGTTTACGCAGCAATTATTTCAATTGTCTTTCTCTGCGTAGCAGCCTTACTCTGGTTTACTGTATCTGGATGAATCAGAAAAAACATTTAGCTTTTCCAAACAAAGCTGACTCCGTAAGACTTGCAATTGGAGTAATGGGAATTGGCACTTCTGGTCCACTTATTGCGATGAGTACCATGCCTGTATTAACTTTAATTTTCTGGCGAAATTTAGGTGGTGCAATCGCCACTTTCTTCATTAATTACAAACGTTTGCAATTGCGCGATCGAGAAGGTTTTAAATGGTCTGCAATTGCAGGTGTAGTACTTGCAGCACACTTTGTTGGATTCTTCTTGGCAATGCGTTACACCTCAGTCGCAGCAGGCACTGCACTTGCCGCATTGCAACCTATCTTTGCCACAATTTTTGCGGTTTTTACAGGACATCAAGTTTCGCGTACTAGTTGGTTCGGAATGTTAGTTAGTTTTATTGGTGTACTTTTCATTTCGGGCGTTGATTTACATTTCTCTTGGCGCGCATTTCAAGGTGACTTGGCGGCAATTATTTGTGCAGCCCTTGCAGCTACATATGTAAATCTTGGCGCAAAGGCTCAGCGTTCAATTCCAGCCACCACTTACACCACTATTTGCTATTTCTTCTGTGCTTTGACTGCACTTCCATTTGCATTAATTCAAGGAGATTTTTTTAATTTCACAGCGCGAGAATGGTGGATTGTTCTTGGATTGATTGTAGGTGCCCAGTTACTAGGTCACTCTATGTTTAATAGTGTTTTAAAACGGGTATCACCTGCGATTGTTTCAATGGTTGTATTTTTTGAAGTTCCTATAAGCGCTCTTTTAGCTATCTGGTGGTTAGGTCAAAAACCTCATATTGGTATTTGGTTTGGAGTATTAACCATTTTGGCAGGCAGCGCTTTAGTAGTCTTAGGGCGTACTGATGAAAATTGATTTACACACTCATTCAACTCGAAGTGACGGAACAATGTCTCCAACTGAGTTGGTTCAGCATGCAATTATTAATGATATTTCCATAATGGCTCTTACTGACCATGACACAGTTGCTGGATGGGATGAGGCAGCAGCAGCGGTACGAGGTGAATTTCAATTAGTTACTGGGGCGGAAATTTCATGTCTAACTGAAGATCACCGAAGCATTCACATGTTGGGATTGCTTTTTGATCGAAGCTATCAACCACTTCAAGATGCGCTCGAATTAAGTAGAGATGATCGCGTTCCCCGAATGAAAAAAATGATTGAATTGATGGCGGCTGATGGCATAAAGATTACTTACGAAGAGGTTCTCGAGCATCAACCTGAAGGTTCTACATTGGGTCGACCACATCTAGCAGATACATTGGTCGCTAAAGGTATTGTAAAAACCAGAGATCAAGCATTTGCAGAATATCTCTCAAATGACTCAAAATATTATGTATCCCATATCGCTCCTACGCCGATTGATGCAGTTAAATTAATTCGAGCAGCTGGCGGTGTTGCTGTAATTGCACATCCATACTCTTCTATGCGTGATACTAAAATGAATGTAGATAACTTTGTGGATTTAAAGGCAGCTGGTCTAAACGGAATTGAAGTTGACCATAGAGATCACGGAAGTGAAGAACGGCAAAATCTAAGGGAAATTGCGCAAGAATTGGATTTAATTATTACTGGTTCAAGCGATTTTCACGGTACCGGTAAATTAAATTTAATTGGAGAGAATTTAACCAGCCCGAAAAATTGGGAAGAGCTAGAATCGCTAGCCAACGATAGAAGGGTAATCCGTAAGTGACCGAAATCAGCACCATAACATTCGCGCTACAGGTCTTTGTGACCTTGATGGTCATTTTAGATCCACCTGGAAATGCTCCGATTTTCTTATCAGTTCTAGGAGATCGTTCTGCCAAAGAAGGCCGCCAGTTAGCCATTCAAGCTGCCGCAATCTCATTTCTAATAATTGCGGGCTTTGCTCTTTTTGGTCGATTTGTACTCGATTACATGGAAGTTTCAATTGGTGCGATGCAAGCTGCTGGTGGACTTTTACTTCTACTTGTCTCTTTAAATTTATTAACTGGCAAAGAAGATAACGAACTAGCCCATGGCTCTAAGAATGTTGCAATGGTTCCATTAGCAACACCACTTCTTGCCGGCCCTGGAGCAATTGTGGCTGTGATGATTTTTGCAGAGAAAGCAAATACCACCGAAAAAGGCTTAGCTTTAGCTGGCGCGGTTATTGCCGTACACATATTAGTTGCATTGGCCCTTATGGCATCTACTTTTATTTTAAGACTGATTGGCAAATCTGGCGTGGATTTACTTGCAAGAATTGCAGGATTAGTACTCTCTGGAATTGCAGTTCAAATGTTAGTCAATGCTATTAACGTACTCTTTTAGTACGAGTTCGTTCGCGCTTTTCGCGAACCGGACGTTCTGATTTCTTTACTGGTTCTTTCTTTTCTACTTTTGTCTTTGCTATTCGACTCTTTGTCTCCCTAGAGATTCCCAAATCTGTGTATAGATGATCTGATGATGAGTATGTCTCTTGTGGTTCTGGAAATCCTAAATCTAAAGCTTGATTGATATGTGACCAGCGAGTTAATTCATCCCAATCAACAAAAGTTACGGCAATTCCAGAGGCACCTGCTCGCGCAGTTCTACCAATCCTATGCACATAGGTTTTCTCATCTTCAGGACATTGGTAGTTAATTACATGTGTAATCCCATCAATATCTATTCCTCGTGCTGCGACATCAGTTGCCACCAAGATGTCACGTTTTAGAGACTTGAAATCATTTAATGCGCTTTCGCGGGCGCCTTGCCCCAAATCTCCATGAATTGCTGCAGTCTTAAAACCGCGTTCCTGCATATCATCAGCAATTTGCTGACATGCTCTCTTGGTTCGACAGAAAACCATGGTTGGTCCACGCCCATCAGCTTGTAATATTTTTGCCAACATTTCTGGTTTATCTAGAGCATGTGCTCTGTAAACAAATTGTTTTATGCGACTTACTACCGCACCAGAATCTTCTACCTCCGCACGAATATGAGTAGGTTGATTTAAGAACTTACGAGCTAATGTGACTACATCGCCAGGCATGGTTGCAGAGAAGAGCATTGTTTGAGATCGACTCGATGTTAAATTGAATATCTTTTCAACATCTGGCATAAATCCAAGATCTAACATTTCATCTGCTTCATCTAGGACCAAGTGTTTAACTTCGCTTAAATCCAAAGCTTTTTGGCGATGTAAGTCAAGTAAACGGCCAGGAGTTCCAACCACAATATCAACGCCTTTTTTAAGTTCTGCAATCTGCGGTTCCATAGGTCTACCGCCATAAATTGCAGTTACTCGCAAATTTGGCCCACTAGATAACTTACTCAGTTCGTCTGCAACTTGTATTCCAAGTTCACGTGTAGGTACTACAACTAATGCAACTGCTTTGCCACTGCCGCGTTTTACATTATTTAAGATTGGCAAACCAAAGCCAAGGGTTTTTCCAGTTCCGGTCTTAGCTTGGCCAATAATGTCTGCACCAGTAAGCGCAAGGGGAATTACTGCTTCTTGAATTGGGAATGGGTTAACAAAACCAGCTTCGCTAATTGATTCAAGAAGTTCAGGCGAGAGGCCTAAGTCAGCAAAAGTTTTCGTCAATTATTTACCAAAACCAACACGACGTTCAGATTGTTCGCCGATTTCGACGTATCCAATCTTTGCCGCTGGCACAATAAATTCACGACCTTTGGTATCGGTTAAAGCGAGAGTTGTGCCTGAAGCAATTGCTTTATCAATTGCTGCTTTAACTTCTTTAGGGCTATCTGCAGATTCGAATGAGATCTCTGAGATTACATCTGTAACTGCGATTCGAACATGTGCCATTTAATTAACCTTCATTTCTAGTTTTCATTGCGAGGAAATCCGGAAATACCTCTCCAAATAATATTAGTAGCTAGAGCTTGAGCTTGCTCACGGCTCAATTTTGAATCTCGCTCAAGCCAATGACGTGCTGTTACTTGGGCGCTTCCAATTAATCCAACACCTAATAACATTGCAGCTTCTTGAGGTAAACCAGTATCGAGTGAGATAACTGCAGATACTGCTGCAGCGCAGTCATAAGTCATGCGATTTAATCTTTCGCGAACCGCAGGTTCGACGTTCATATCGCTTTCAAATAACAATCGAAATGCTTCGCCTTCGGCTTCAATGAAATCAAAATATGCACCAATAGTTGCTTGAACTCGCTTTGCATTATCAGGAGTGGACTGTATGGCGCGTTGAATTGCAAACACTAAAGAGTCGATATGGGTATCTAGAACCGCCAAATATAAATCTAATTTAGAAGGGAAGTGCTGATATAAAACTGGCTTGCTCACGCCAGCTCGATCTGCGATTTCATCCATGGCCGCTGAGTGATATCCCGCTGCAGTAAATACTTCTAGCGCCGCTGCCAATAATTGAGCGCGACGCTCATCGCGCGGAAGTCTGGCCTTATCGTTACTCATTGGTTACATCTTAATGGCAGAATTGCTTGATATGAAAGCGCTGATCGAACCAGGACGCGCATTAACTGGCGAAGAAAAAGAAAGATATTCGCGCCACATCCTGATTCCAGATATTGATATGGTCGGTCAACAGCGAATTGTTAATGCCAAAGTCCTATGCATTGGAGCAGGTGGTTTAGGTTCACCAACTATTTTGTATTTGGCGGCCGCTGGAATTGGACAGATAGGTATTTTAGATTTTGACAAAGTTGAAGTTTCAAATCTTCAACGTCAAATAATTCATACTCAAGCTGATGTTGGGAAAAGTAAAGCCCGAAGCGCCAAAGAGAAAGCTGAAGCTCTCAACCCCGATGTAAAAATTAATTTACACGAATTTAGATTAGAAAATCACAATGCATTGGAAGTATTTGCTGAATACGATTTAATAATCGATTGCACAGATAACTTTGCGACAAGATATTTGATTAATGACACAGCGGCACTTCTGGGCAAGCCATATATTTGGGGAAGCATTTACCGTTTTGATGGCCAAGTATCAGTCTTCTGGTCCAAAGAAGGCCCATGCTACAGATGCCTTCATCCCTCACCTCCAACACCTGGAAGCGTACCTAGTTGCGCTGAAGGTGGAGTGCTTGGAGTGCTCTGTGGATCTATCGGTTCTATTCAAACAAATGAAGCAATTAAATTAATTACAGGAATTGGTAGAAACTTATTAGGTAATTTATTAATTTACGATGCTTTAGAGAATTCTTATCGAAATTTAGAAATCAAGAAAAGCCCTAACTGCCCAATTTGTAATGGCAATCAAAAAAATCTTCTTCCAGATTATGAAGAGTTTTGCGGAATTAACTATGCAATTACTCCAGCCGAATTAAAGGCGAAAAATAACAATTATTTACTAATTGACGTGCGCGAACCCGAAGAATTCTCAGTCTCCTCAATTTCTGGAGCAAAATTGATTCCAAAAATCAATTTCGAAGACGGAAGTGTATTTTCGTCACTTCCTACTGACCGGGAAATTATCTTGTATTGTCGTAGCGGAATTCGTTCAGATAATTGCTTGTCTTTACTTCGGGCTGCAGGCTTTACTAATTCAAGCCATTTAAAAGGCGGAATTCTTGCTTGGGAAGAGAGTCAAAGATGAGCAATAAACGTGCAATTTTTGTTCATGCGCATCCGGATGATGAGACCATCAACAATGGTGCAACTATGGCGAAGATGGTTGATGATGGAGTTGCGGTGACTTTAATTACCTGCACTCGAGGCGAAGAAGGCGAAGTTTTAGTGCCAGAACTAGCCCATTTAGCTAGTTCTGCAGAAGATAAGTTAGGTTCACATCGCGAAATTGAATTGGCAAATGCTATGAAAATACTTGGCGTAACTGACCACCGCTTTCTTGGCAACTATCGTGATAGTGGCATGATGGGAACAGCGCCAAATGAAAATCCGAACTGTTTTTGGAATGCGGATATCGATCAAGCTGCGCTTAAATTGGCAGCGATAATTGATGAAATAAGACCACAGATTCTAATTACTTATGATGAGAACGGTGGTTATGGTCATCCAGACCATATTCAAGCAAATAGAGTCGCAATGCGAGCCGCCGAATTATCTAAATGGAAAATACAGAAAATCTATTGGAACATCATGCCGAAATCAGTTGTTGCAGAGGGTATGGCCGCCATGAAAGAACAAGGTAGTGATTTTTTCGGTAGCGAAAGTATTGATGAACTTCCTTTTGTTAAAGATGATTCCTTTGTAAGCGCTGTAATTCATGCGCCAAATCAAGTTGAAAAGAAAATGGCGGCAATGAAAGCTCATGCCACTCAAATAACCGTGGATGGGCCTTTTTTTGCGCTCTCAAATAATCTTGGAGTAAAAGTGTTTGCTGACGAGTATTACACCCTAGTTAAGGGCAGTAAATCTGCTCCATTTAATGATGCTAATTATGAGATTGATTTATTTGCAGGGGTAGAGCTCTAAACCTGCAGCCGTGATGGTTTAAATAGCCAGCAGATTTATATAGTTCGTAAGCTTCGATGTTTTCTTGACGCACTTGTAGAGCTAGTTTCGCGCCATTTGATTCATTTTCTAGAGCTTGCAACATCTTTCGACCAAAACCTTGTCCACGTCGATCTGGAGTCACCCAAATTCTTGAAATAACCGCCCAATCGTCAGCAAAGGCGATTCGGCCAATTGCAATTAATTCTTGGTCATTCGTTATTTGAATATATTTTGAGGAAGTTCGATTTAACAATGGCAAAATTTGCTCATCCTTATGAACTGCGAGCCATTCCTTACTTGGTTTCTCATAGACTTCATAATCGAAAGCAGCTTTAGCATTAATTGGATCTTTAACCATAACTTCTAAATCCAGTAATTTCTCAAAGCCACTTTTCTCTAAAACTTCATCTAATTTTTCATTTAAAGCGGGCACTAAAGAAACTGTTGGTTGCAAATTTCGCGCTTGATACCAAGAAATTAATTGATCAATATGATTATCATTTCCAAGAATTAACGCTGAATTTGCTCGACGGGTGATGCCAACATCTGCTCTGAAAATCCAATTTCCGATTTCAAATTCCTCTTTGGCAACCCAAGTTCGATTGGCGATTCGTTCTAAATCATTAACACGCATCGAGAAAGGCGCCCCAGAAGTTGCAGTTCGGGGAACTTCAACAATCTCTCGCCAAAGATGAATCTTCTTCGGATCAAAGTTAACTATCTGGCCATGGCGATTCTTGAGCGAAGTTGAAGAGAGCAGGTGGCCAACAATGTCTCGGTAGCCGGGCTCATCGTGCAGGCGAATGGTTACCCTTTTGCCAATATCACTATCTGAAATCTCTGCCACGCATGAATAGTAAAGCCCGCAGCCTTGGATTGAGTGGGTAGAATTCGCGGCATGACTTACGTAATCGCTGAACCTTGTGTAGACGTCAAAGACAAATCCTGCATCGATGAATGCCCGGTAGATTGCATATACGAAGGCGATCGCATGCTTTACATCCACCCAGATGAGTGCGTCGATTGTGGCGCTTGCGAACCTGTTTGTCCTGTTGAAGCAATCTATTATGAAGATGATGTCCCAGAGAATTTAGGCGAATTTCGCGAAAAAGCTCCACTCTTCTTCATTGAATTGGGTTCTCCTGGTGGCGCGGCAAAGGTTGGCAAGAAAGATTTTGATCCAGAGTTTGTTAAGAATCTTCCACCAAAGTAAAAAGTAATTAGAGCAAAAGCAACTTAATTGAAGCTTCCAGATTTTCCTTGGGATGCGTTAGCTCCTTACGGTGATAAGGCAAAAGCGCATCCTTCTGGTTTGATTGATCTCTCTCAAGGAACACCAGTAGACCCCACTCCTGATTTCATTCAGGAAGCTCTTCAAAAAGCATCAAATTCTCCGAGTTATCCAGTAACCGCTGGCACCTTAGAGCTTAGAGAGGCAATTTCAAATTGGGCAAGTAATAACTTGGGTGCATCTGGAGAATTTGGAGTATTGCCTTTAATCGGTTCCAAAGAGTTGGTGGCCTGGTTACCGACAATTTTGGAAAGCGAGCATGTTCTTTATCCGGAGATTGCTTATCCAACTTATTTAGTTGGTTCGATGATTGCAAAAACAAAAGCAACCAAAGTCGATTTTGATGCAAACATTTGGCCAGATGCAGATTTGGCGTGGGTAAATAGCCCATCAAATCCGACCGGTCGCGTTAATTCAGATAAAGAATTAGTAGATGCAATCCAATGGGCTCGTGGCGGCAACGGTAATCGCGTCGTAGTTGCAGATGAATGTTATTTGGAATTTGGAAATGGGATTACGCCTAAATCTATTTTGTCGTTAACCGGCGGGAACAATAAGAATATTTTGGCTATTCATTCGCTCTCCAAACGTTCATCAATGGCAGGTTACCGAGCTGCCATGATGATTGGCGATAAGGAATTAATTGCCAAAATCTTAGAAGTACGTAAGCACGCTGGGATGATGGTCCCACTTCCGGTTCAGCGAGCAATGGTTGCCGCGCTGGCCGATAAAGTTCATGTTGAAATTCAGCGAGATAAATACAACGCTCGCAAAGCTAAAGTTCGAAGTGCAATTGAGAAACATGGATTTAAAGTTGATCACTCCGAAGCTGGACTTTATTTATGGGCAACTAGAAACGAACGCGACTGGGATTCAGTTGCTTGGTTTGCCAATCAAGGAATTTTGGTGACGCCTGGCCATTTCTATGGTGAACTTGGTGCCAAACATGTGCGCATTGCAATGACTGCAACCGACGCTCAAATAGATGAATTAGTAAGGCGAATCGGCTAAATAATGGCAGAGGGCATTCTCTTAGTTGGCGGGTTTGGCACCAGGCTTCGCCCGCTAACAAATCACCGCCCCAAGCCGATGCTCCCAATTGCATCACTGCCTGTCACAGAACATCAATTGGCAATGGCTAAAAGAGCTGGCATAAAAAGAATTGTCTTGGCTACATCATATTTATCTGAAGTTTTTATTCCTTATTTTGGCGATGGCTCCAAATGGGAAATGGAAATTAAATATGCCGTAGAGAAAGAACCGCTTGGCACTGGTGGCGCAATAAGAAATGCCGCTAAAGAATTAGCTGGAGAGCAACAAGTCGTGATTTTCAATGGCGATGTCTTGAGTTCACATAATTTAAAAAGCCAAATTGATTTACATATTAATTCAAATGCAGATGTAACTCTACATTTGACTCCAGTTGAAGACGCACGTGCTTATGGGTGTGTACCAACTGACGAGGAAGGAAGAGTAACTGCCTTTCTAGAAAAGATGGAGCATCCAGTTACAAATACTATTAATGCGGGATGTTATGTATTTGATAAATCTGTTATCGCGGAAATTCCTGAAAATGAAGTTATTAGCGTAGAACGTCAAACATTTCCGCAGCTAATTCAAGCTAATAAAAAGGTTATGGGCTTTATTGAAAAGGCATATTGGCTAGATATCGGAACACCTAATGCACTTTTGAAAGGCTCTAAAGATTTAGTCAGTGGAGTTGCAGATGCTGATGCGCTAGATCGTTACAAATTTGCTCATAGGGATCAAAACTTTCTTTCCTTGAGCGAAAATATTTCAGGAGAATTTACTTTGGGCACTGCAATCGGTGGCCATTGCAATTTAAAAGACTGCAGAGTTGAAGGATCGATCATTTCCGATGGGGTGGAGGCAGAGGGCTGCACCATCAAGAATTCATTTATTGAAATTGGTGCAAAATTGAGCCCAAATTCGGTAATTGAGAACTCATTTGTTGATCCAGATGGCGAAATCACGCCACTTTTTACCTAATTTCTCTAAATTTCTTGCAGATTACCTAAATTTCTTCGAATTTTTTTAAAGATCTGACTTGACTTATTGGAGTTACACGCGTGTAATTCACCCAATGACTTACAGGGGACAGCCTGTAGGCCCTACCGACACAGGAGTCGATTTATGCGTCAAGAAGGTCCAAGCATTCAGCTGGAAACTGGCGAGGTCGTCGAGCTTTCATGGCAAGAGCGCGCTCTATGCGCACAGACCGATCCAGAGGCCTTCTTCCCCGAAAAAGGCGGTTCAACCCGCGAAGC
>JBEAMP010000088.1:0-8992 GCA_041165905.1 Actinomycetota bacterium | reverse complement strand
CAGCAATACCCATTCCACCTTGAATGATTACAGGCAAATGTTCTGACATCCAACCTGCCTCTCTCCGTGGGGCTGGATCCTTAAAGGAAATGCTGCCAGCCGGGTTGCGGTGTCTCTACATGGAGAAGTCTAACGCCACTTCCTGCAACTACTTTCCCTATCTCATAGCCTTTAAGCGAGTGACCTGTTGCCAAAAAACAATGGTCTTCACCACCACTTAGGATCAAATCAAATACTGAGACATCTAAAGTCTTCGCTACCTGCAAAAGCTCTGCAAATTCAGGATGTTTCGTTACTAAATCGCCATCAATTTCTAAACAAGTTCCAGATGCCTCTGCGATTTGTTCAGCTTGAATGAGTAGCGAATCACTTATATCGCAAAGCGCATTTGCGCCAATTGCGATTTGCTCTGCATTGTCGTAATCAACAGATGGTGCGCAGTGCTCTGCAATTGCAAAATCAATCAGTTCTCCATGAATTTCTCGCTGCAAGGCAATTAATCCAGCTGCTGACCAACCCGGTAGATTTGAAATAAATACGGAATCTCCTGCTTCGGCACCACTTCTTAGAATTGGCTTTTTGCCTTCTGCGAACTCACCAGTTGCAGTAATCGATATAACTATCTTCTTGGATTTAGATAAATCCCCACCGATTACCTGTGCTCCAGCAATATGCGCTTCATGTGCAATGCCGCGTGCAACATCAAGCATCCATTCCAATTCTTCTTTTCCTGTAGCTGCCATTGCAACAGTTAAATATTTCGGTTTTCCGCCCATTGCAAAAATGTCGGCTAAATTAGCAGCGGCTACCTTTCTGCCAATCTGGTAGGCACTTGACCAATCGAGCCTGAAATGGACATCCTCCACTGCCATATCCGTTGTAACAATTAAAGAAGAGTCCGGTCTGGCTACTACCGCTGCATCATCTCCTATTGGGACCAAAAGATCGGAATTAGCCTCTGCGAAAATTTCAGAGATATTGCGAATCAATTCCCGTTCGCTCCAACGAGCCTTTGCTTCGAGAAAATCGCTAGCCATAGGCAAAACTTATGGGATAAGTTTGGTTTAGGGAAAAGGAGAAAGCTAATGTCCGTTCAGGCATACATCTTGATTCAAACTGAAGTTGGTAAAGCATCATCAGTTGCGCAGGCAGTTTCAGGAATCTCTGGCGTAACTCTGGCTGAAGGTGTTACCGGTCCTTACGACGTAATCATGCGATGCGAAGCGCCATCAATGGAAGATTTTGGGCGCGTAATACTTGGCAAAGTTCAAGCAGTACCTGGTATCACACGTACCTTAACTTGCCCAGTAACTGGCAATTTCCACTAAGTAGTTAGTTATATTTAGAGTTATTTGGATTTATTTAGCGCCGTCTCAATTAGCGCACTAATAATATCTGTGTAGCCAATTCCGCTAACACCCCAAAGTTTAGGGAAAACAGATTTTGGAGTGAAGCCTGGCATGGTGTTTAATTCATTAATAATAATTTGATTATCTGAAGTATAAAAGAAATCTACTCTGGCAAGCCCCGAACATCCTAGAGAAATAAATGCTTCAATGGCAGCTTCTTGAATCTCTTTACTTTTATTAATTTCTGCTGGTGCAATTACTGTAGTTGCATCATCTAGATACTTTGCTTCGAAATCATAAAACTCAAACTTAGGATCAATTTTAATTTCACCTGGCACTGAGCATTGCACTTTGCCATCTTTTTCTAAAACCGCACATTCCACTTCGCGGCCAGGAATCGCTTTTTCTAACATTACTTTTGAATCATATTTAAATGCATCATTTACTGCACTGGCTAAATCTTCTTTTCGTTTGACTTTGTGGGTGCCTCGGGATGAACCTCCTCGAGCCGGTTTTACAAATAATGGATACCCCAGTCCTTGATCATCAATTACGTCTCCACGACGTAATACAAATCCCGGTGCTACTTGAATGCCATGTGCTTTGAAAATTTGCTTGGCAAAATCTTTATCCATTGCCACGGCAGAAGCCAATACCCCATTACCAACATAAGGCATATCAATCATTTCAAATAGCCCTTGTATGGTGCCATCTTCTCCAAAAGGACCGTGGAGAATTGGGAAAACTACATCCGCTTTAATTTGATCTATTTTAATTTCTGGAGCATTTTCTGGAACTTCTGGCAAGTTATCGTCTGTTATTTGAAAACGAGTATCAATAGGAAGCGATACCCACTTTCCGCTCTTCGTTATACCTATGAGCGATGGATTAAATTTGCTCTTATCAATTGCGGAAATCACGCCGCTTGCAGAGATGCAGCTGATTTCATGCTCGCTGCTCTTGCCTCCACAAATGATGGCAACATTAATCACTTAGATAAAACCTTCCGCTTTCGTGCTAATTTCCATTATCCGCTTAAACGCATCTCGTGGCGTTATGCGTTCGGCAACCACATCAGCTACCGCTTCAATGATTGGCACTTCAACTCCAACTCGATGAGCTAACTCTAGAGCCGCTCCCGAGGTTGCGACACCTTCTACGGTTTTTGCCACGCGTTTACGAGCAATCTCCATTGATTGAGATTCACCTAGAACTTCTCCGAATGTGCGATTTCTAGAAAGTGGAGATCCGCAGCTTGCAACTAAATCCCCCATCCCTGCTAAACCCGCTGCCGTCAAAGGATCAGATCCATGAGCAGCGCACATTCTAGAAATTTCGTTTAGCCCACGGGTTATTAACATTGATTGAGTATTCTCTCCAAAACCCATTCCAATGGCCATACCTACAGAAAGTGCAATCACGCTTTTAATCGCTCCTGCTAATTCGCAACCCATCACATCTGTTGATGTATAAACTCTAAAGTAATCTGTTCTGAAAAGAGATTGAATCTTCTTCGCAATTTCAATATTTGGAGAAGCTACAACTGCACCAGCCAATTGACGTTGTGATAATTCATCAGCCAAATTTGGGCCTGTAATTAACGTGAAACTTACTTCGCCCCAAATTTCAGAAATAACTTCAGATACACGCAAATCTGTATCTAATTCGATACCTTTTAAAGTGCTAACGACAATTGCATCTTTACTGACAAATTCGAGCCATTCGTTTAACAAAGTACGTAACTGTTGGGTAGGAATCGCCAAAATATAGATATCTGAATGGGTAAAAGTACTCTTTATATCTGAGGTGGCGCGCAGGTTATTTGGTAGTACCAGCCCATTTAAGTATTTGCTATTTGAATGTTCAGAATTAATCTCATCTACGATTTTTTCATCTCGCGCCCAAATTAATACATCATTACCTGCATCCGATAGAACCTGGGCTAAGGTCGTACCCCAAGCACCGGCACCAAATACTGAAACTCGACTCATCGTCTCCGATTTTTTCTGAAATTACCGGTTCTTGGCAAATCTGACTTACGTAAGTCGAATAATTGAGATGGCGCAGGTTCATTACGTAATTGCCCAACCATGTCAGCCAATATTCTCATTGCATAATTTGTGGCCTCCTCCATTGCCACCGGATCATCTTCCTTGCCTAGCCATTTACTTAAATCTATTGGGTCACCACACATTAATGAGATCGGTTTTGGAGGAAATATTTTTAAGATTTTCGAATAAGGCGCAAGAATTTTGTGATCGCCCCATTGAGCAACTGGAATTAATGGTGCGCCCGCTGATAGTGCCAATCTAACTGCTCCAGTTTTTCCTGACATCGGCCAAAGATTTTGATCTCTAGTTAAAGTACCTTCAGGGTAGATTCCAATTGCATGACCCATTTTTAGCGCGCTAATTGCTTCTGATAGCGCAACCGCCGCGCTATTGCTCTCTCGTTTAACAGGAATTTGCTCTGCTTTGTATAAAATCCAGCCAAATACTGGGATCCTAAAAACCGCTTCTTTTCCGATAAATCTCGGTGCTCTGCCATTTTCAAAAAGATAATGCGCAAAAACAAATGCATCTATATAAGAAACATGATTGCTATAAAAAACTACTGGCCCACTCTTTGGGATTTTTTCTACATTTAACCATGTACGTTTAGTGATTAACCTAAGAATTGGAATTAAGACCCCAGCGCCAATTCGGAATCCGAAATTTAAGCCAAGTGGATTACCCGATGGCGGCTTCATGCATGAAGTCTATTTAGATAAGAAAAAAGACCACCGAAATTCGGTGGTCTTTTAACTAGAAGTTCTTACTTGCGCTTCTTAGCCTTCTTAGCAACCTTCTTCTTTGGAGCTGCCTTCTTTGCGACCTTCTTCTTAGGAGCTGCCTTCTTTGCTGCTTTCTTAGGAGCTGCCTTCTTTGCTGCTGCCTTAGGAGCAACCGGTGCTGCTGGCTTTGGAGCTGGACCTAGCTTGCGATCGCCAGCGATGATTTCCTTAAGTGCCTTTGCAGGGAGGAAACGTGGCTTCTTGCTTGCCTTGATCTGGATGGTCTCGCCAGTGAAAGGGTTGCGACCCTTACGTGCCTTGCGATCAACCTTCTTAAACTTACCGAAATCGTTGATGGTTACATCTTCACCCTTTTGGATGTTGCGTGTAATTGAGTCAAAAACGATATCTACAGCGTGAGCTGCTTCTTTCTTGCTGCCGTTGAAGTGAGGAGCCAACGACGCAATGAATTGGGTCTTATTCATTAACTTCCCCTATTTACGCGTAAATTTGATGCATTCGCATCAAGTAGTTAAAACTTACGCGTTAGAAATGCTTATATTTCGCTAATTTATAGCGTGTCGCAAATAAATTTTTTCGAGAAAATTGCAGATTTCCCTATTTTTATTCGTAAAAACTAGCGAAAAACTCTAAAGTAATTATTGAGAGTTACTAAGTTTTTACTTTGCCGGAAGTGTTTTAGGCTTAAAAGAAGGGCGTTTCTCTTCATATTTAGCAATTTCATCGAGATGTTGCATGGTCAAACCAATGTCATCGAGGCCTTCCATGAGGCGCCAACGTGTGTAATCATCGATTTCAAAAGAGACTGAATTGCTTTGATAAGAAACGGTGCGATTTTCTAAATCTACAGTTATTTGAGTTGCAGGTTCTTTCTCAATCTCTTCCCAAATTTTTTCGACCTCCGCTTGCGGCAAAATCACGGTCAATAAACCGCCTTTAGCGCTGTTGCCACGGAAAATATCAGCAAATCTAGAAGAGATGACTACTTTGAAACCATAATTCTGCAAAGCCCAAACTGCATGTTCCCGCGAAGAACCAGTTCCGAAATCTACTCCGGCCACCAGAATGGTGCCGTTCTTATATTCATTCTTGTTAAGTACAAAATCTGGGTCATTGCGCCAAGCTGCAAATAGTCCATCTTCAAAGCCGGAACGGGTAACGCGCTTTAGGTAAACCGCTGGGATGATTTGATCAGTATCAACATTTGAGCGACGCAGTGGAACGGCGATACCCGTGTGCTTGAGAAATTTCTCCATGGCCAAAGTTTTACATCAAATCTTGAAATTACCAAAATGAGCCAATATCGACGCTAAATGACAGTTTGAAGGGTTCAATTTTGAGTTTACACGCTAAAAAGTGACCAAATAGTGAACTATTTCGAAAACATACCGAAACTGGCAAATTTGTTGAAGTAAATAAAGAATAATTGAGACATGCAATTAGGGGTCTTGGATGTAGGTTCAAACACAATCCACTTGCAAGTAATGGAAGCGCACCATGGTGCTGCACCTCTTGCTCATCAAAGTTTTAAGGACGAATTACGTCTGACAGAGTACTTAGATGTAAACGGAGCAATTTCAGAGATTGGAATTAACAAACTCGTAGACTCAATTCAAAATATTTACCGACAAGCACATAATTATAAATTAGATGACACGTTAGCTTTTGCAACATCAGCTATACGCGAAGCTAGCAATGCTGAGGATGTTCTAAATCAAGTCAGACAAAAGACAGGAATAGAACTTGAAGTACTTTCTGGTTCTGATGAAGCAAAATTTACATTCCTCGCAGTACGAAGATGGCTAGGATGGTCTGCCGGAGACATTTTGATGCTTGACATTGGTGGTGGGTCTCTCGAGATTGCACACGGAGACCAAGAAATTCCAGAATCTGCATTCACTGTTCAATTAGGTGCCGGGCGGCTAACCAGACAATTTCTTACGGGCGATCCTTTCACTGAAAAATCCCTTTCTAAATTGAAAGATCACATAAAAAGTACATTAGATCCAATAAGTAAAGAAATTGGTTTAATTACAAAGAATTATGCAATTGCAACAAGCAAAACATTTAGAACCTTAAGAAGAATTCAAAGCCATTACTTGCCTGATTATGGAAATGATTTAACATTAAATGGATTAAATTTGATGGTTCCAAAATTGCAAAATATGACGTTAAAAGAACGAATCCAGTTGCCAGGAGTTTCACCGGGACGAGCTACTCAAATAACTGCCGGAGCGATGGTAGCTCAAGGGGTCATGAAGAAGCTAAATCTTGATTACGTTGTACTCTGTCCTTGGGCACTTCGTGAGGGAATTGTGCTTAAAAGGTTGGATTGGCTCAAATAAATTAATTGCTGCCTAGATTTGGCGCTTTGAGATGATTCACCGCATAAACTCTTCCGCCACGATGATGTACCACCCAAGCATCTCCCGGCAATAAATCTCGATCTAAATCAAAATCTTCAGGGTATTTGACTAGATGTTCCACCATTATTGGAAGGATTGGATTGTGGCTGCAAATCAAATAATTGCCGCCAAATTTAGCCAATTGTTTGACGTAGCTAGCAGCTATAAGGTCATCTTTCTGGTAACCGTATTCACTTAACTGGTCTGTAACCACTTTAGGAGTGCCAAATTTCTCAAAAAATGGTTCGACAGTCGACATGCAACGATAGGCATCAGATGTATGTATCTCATCAATTCCAAACATTGAAAGATGATTAGGTATCTTCTTTGCTATTAACTGTCCTTCGTTGTCTAAGGGACGATCCGAATCATCTCCTTGCCAATCGCTTCTTTTAATTGCTTTAGCGTGACGTAACAAAATCATGACATTTCCGTGGCGACTTGAATCTCGGAAGAACTTAAGAACTTCTCTATCGATGTCATAGGTTAAAAAATGACGTGCCTGTTTTAAATTTACCCATTCGACTCGATCTATCTCCTCATTTGGTACAAATTCTGGTATTTGTATAGGAGCTTTTGCCATCCAATATTGAACTTTTTTCTTTAAATTATCTACTTCATATTCGACGTGGCCGAGATAGGGACCGAAAATTGGCCTGATACCAGTTTCTTCAAAAACTTCTCGGTATGCAGCTTCAATCGGACTTTCGCCATTTTCTATTTTCCCTTTAGGAAAAGTCCAATCGTCGTAATCTGGCCTATGTACCAAGGCAACTTCTAATTCAAATGGTTTTAACTCTCTCCAAAGAACTACCCCTGCTGCTCTAATCATTGGTCACCTCCGCTAGAAAGAATTCTTGAAAATCTTCCAAGTCAATACGATTACTATTTTTGTGTACAAATCTCCATCGATCATCAGAGTCCATCAACCAATGTTTATAGTGATTACTAAATGATTCTGTTAGAATTTGATCTAACTGTTGAACATGGTTGGGGTCAATTACTTGTACCAGAGTTTCAATTCTGCGGTCCAGGTTGCGGTCCATTACATCCGCACTACCGATGTAATATTCGGGCGAACCATCGTTGTGAAAACTATAGATTCTAGAGTGCTCAAGAAATCTACCGAGAATAGATCTAATCCGTACATTTTGATGTCGGTCAATGTGGCTCATTCTCATGGCACAAATACCACGTGTAATCAAGTCAATTTTAACACCAGCTTTTGCAGCTTCATACAATTCGTCAATCATTTTTGGATCAAGTAAAGAATTAACTTTCCATCTGATGTAGCTTGGTTTGCCATTTAGATGATTTTCTTTCTCTCTTCTTATTCTCTTTATCAACTCAATTCTTAAATCCCGAGGTGCCACCAAGATTCGATTAAAATGCGCGTCAGAACTTAAACCACTTAATTGATTAAAAAGTGACATGAGATCTTTGCCAAGAGTTTGATCAGCACTAATTAGACCTAAATCATCATAAAAACGCGCAGTCTTCGGATGGTAATTGCCAGTTCCCATATGGGAGTAAAACACTATGCCACTTTCTTCCTTGCGAATTACTAAACTAGCTTTGGCATGCGTCTTCATATTTAAAACGCCATAAACAACATGTACGCCTGCATCTTCTAATTTTCTTGCCCATCGGACGTTTGCTTGTTCATCAAACCGGGCTCTAATTTCGATGACTGCTAAAACTTGCTTTCCGGCTTGAGCAGCTTCAATTAGAGCATGCATGATTGGTGAATCGCCTGAAGTCCGGTAAAGAGTTTGTTTTATTGCTAGCACCTTTGGATCTGATGCCGCATTTTCAATAAAACGAACTACTGACCCTGTAAATGAGTGCATCGGATGGTGCAGGAGTATCTCGCCTTCCCGAATTTTCCCAAAAAAAGCGTCGAAATCATCTATAGGAATCTCCGCCAACCCGGCTGGTAGCGAATTCTTAAATGGTTGATACTTTAATTCTGGATAATCCAGTTCGTAAATTTCAAAGCCAAGAGTTTGATCTAATGGAGGTTCGGACTTAATTACATCACTAGGCGAGATTTCTAATTCCTCGATTAACTTATCCAATAGGCGTTGATCAATGCCGCTTTCAACTTCTAAACGTACTGGAATGCCAAACTTACGCCTTAGTAATTCTTCTTCCATAGATGAAAGCAAATCCTCAGTTTCATCCTCATCTAAGTCTAAATCTTGATTGCGGGTTACTCTAAAGAAATACCAATCTTCAATATGAGCACCAGGTAATAAAAGGTGCAAATGTTCGGACATTAAGTCTTCTTGCAGAATATAGGAATCATCATTTTCGCTGATTTTTATCAATCTAGGAAGGTTAGATGGAACCTTTACTCTTACAAATCTAGGTTCTTCGTTCTTTTGTTTAACTAGAATTCCCAAGTTAAGAGATAGCCCTGAAATGTGTGGGAAAGGATGAGC
>JBEAMP010000087.1:0-2654 GCA_041165905.1 Actinomycetota bacterium | reverse complement strand
ATTAATCAGTTAAGTTGAGTCTACCTGAGGTCATTAAAAATGGCATCTTGCACGTCTCTGTAGCTCAGTGGATAGAGCAACCGCCTCCTAAGCGGTAGGTCGCCGGTTCAACTCCGGCCAGGGACACCATCAATAATTATTAATAATTAATGATCCAAAGTATATTTCTTTAAGAATTTTGGACCCCACCAATTTCTCTCTCCAAACAAACGCATTAATGCAGGAACTAGAAGAGCTCGAATTAATGTTGCGTCGAGCAAAATTGCGAAAGCAGTTCCAAAGCCCATCATCTTGATTGCAGTGACACCACTTGTCATAAATGCTGCGAAGACCGCGGCAAGCAATACTGCGGCGGCAGTAATAATTCGAGCTGAGCGCTGTAAACCAATTGCAACAGATTCAACATTATTGCGTCCAGCCAGATGTTCTTCTTTAATGCGTGAAAGAAGGAATAGTTCGTAGTCCATAGATAACCCAAAGACCACAACAGCAACCAAAATTGTGGTGCCAGTATCCAAAGTTCCGGTAACCGTAAAGTCACCAACTAACCACTTCAGATTACCTTCGATAAATATCCAAGTAAGTGCACCAAGTGTTGCCCCGAGCGATAGAACATTTAATAAAACTGCCTTGATAGGCAGGATTATCGAACCGGTAAAAATGAAAATTAATATTAAAACGCTAATGGCAATCCAAAGCAGTGCCCAAGGAAGAGCATTTGCAGTTCCGTCTTGGGAATCGGTGTAATCCGCAGCAACTCCACCAATCAAAGTTCCTTCTGGAGAATTTAAATTGCGAAGTGCATGAATCAAATCGCTAGCTTCAGGAGTCCGCGAACCCATTGATTGAATTGCTTGAATTCGGATATCTCCACCTGCAGTAAATGGAACTACTCGAACAATTCCGTCAGTGTTTTGAATAGCAGTTACATACTCATTTAGAGTTTCAGGAGAGACACTCTTTGCGCCACCTGGAATTAAAATTTCAATTGGACTGCTCTCTTGGCCAGGAAATTTGGTTGCTAGGACTTCATATGCAATTGCAGCTTTATCACTCTTCGGTAATACGCGAGCATCAACTTGCGAAAAGGCGATATTTCTAATCGGAGCAGCAATTACTGCCAGAATAAATAGCGAGAGAATCACAATTGACACTGGTCTGCGCATCACGTATCTAGCAGTAATCGCCCAACGACCCTCTGATTTTGGAGTAATTGCAGATTTTCTAATTACAAATCGATCAACTCGGTGGCCAAGAATTGCCATTAGTGCAGGTAACGGAAAAATTGCAGCAAGAATTGCAATCAAAACTACCGAGACACCGGCATAGCCAAATGATTTTAAGAATGCTTGCGGAAAAACCACCATCGCCCCAAGAGTTAAAGCCACAGTCAATCCGGAATAGACAACAGTTTTTCCTGCAGTTTTAACAGTGGTGATAACAGCATCGGCTACTTCTTTACCATGATGCAATTCTTCTCGGAAACGATTCACCATCAGTAATGAGTAATCAATACCTAAGCCAAGGCCAATGCCAGTAACTAAATTAAGTGCGAAGACACTTACGCTGGTGAATTGGGTAATCAAGAAGAGTAAGAAGAAAGCTCCGAGAATAGAGAAGATTCCTACAAATAAAGGCATCGCTGATGCTATTAGTGCACCAAAGACCAAAATTAAGAGAATAAAGGTCAAAGGTATGGAGATAGTTTCAGCCAAAGCTAAGTCTTTAGAAATACGACCATTAATAGCAGATGTAATGACACCATTTCCACTCGCATAAACTTGTAGTGATTTATATTCACCATCAAATTTACTTTGAATTTCCTTGCCTACTTCGCCCACCTTTGCAAACTCATCAGATTTTGTATAAATAAGCAAGTAGGCGGCATTTCCATCTTTTGAAACCATAGTTTGTTGATTACCCGAACTCCAATAAGAAAGTGTTGATTCGACACCTGGAACGGTTGCAACTTCTTTTTCAAGTGCGATTGCATCTGCAACGACCTTTGGATCATTTACTGACTTATTTTTTCCATCGACGATAAGAATTACGCCAGCATCTTTACTCTTTAAATTTTCTTGAAAGTAATTCCAAACTTTCATTGATTCACTATTCGGGTCAGAATATCCACCTGAATCAAGTTTTCCGAATACTGATAAGCCAATGCCGCCTGCTGCAAGCATTGTGATGATAAAAGTGGTCAAAACTAATTTGCTGCGGCGAACTGCTAATTGACCTAACTTCTCGAACATAAATCTCCTTTATGCTTATCGTCTATACTTATCACTGTGAGTAACCTTTGGCCTGAAATTACATCTGATGAAATTGATCCAGATGAGAATTTAGAGCGCGCAAAGCGAGATGCCGAAATCAAAGGCGATGTTCCGCCTCACCACGGCGCTTAATTATTTCGAATCAATCGGACTTCTTCTGCGTTGAATCAGTCTTATAGAAGCCAGAGCCTTTAAAAACCACACCTACTGCTGAATATATTTTCTTGACTTCGCCATTGCAATCAGGACAATGCTTTATTGGGTCATCAGAGAAAGACTGAATTTGCTCAAATTGGTGCCCACACGAGGTGCACTCGTATTGGTACGTTGGCATTTCCACGCTCCCGCAGTAATAGTTCTCAAAAACGCTAGCTTGCTACT
>JBEAMP010000086.1:0-2893 GCA_041165905.1 Actinomycetota bacterium | reverse complement strand
TTGGCACAGGAGCAAAGCGGGAGAGTGCAGTGTCTAATAATCGCCCATCACGTGCTGCAAATGCAGACCAGATCTGCACCATTAAAGAGTTGTGATAAGCCAAGTCTGAGACTTTACCTGCATGTTTACCTTGCCCAAGGTAATGAACTACATCTTGCGGCCCAACTATCGCTTCCGCTTTAAATATTAAGGCAGGTGTAACAATCTTTGAAATTGCTCGTAAAGCTTGAGTTATCGAGTGCACTTCTGGTTGGTTCTGACAATTTGTGCCGAGGCGCTTCCAAATAAATGCAATGGCATCTAGTCGAACGCAATCGGTTCCTTGATTAGCTAGGTATCCGATAATGTCTACGTATTCCAAGAATAAATTTGGATTGGACCAATTGACATCCCATTGAAATTCATTAAATGTGGTCCAAACATATTTATTCATCTCTTTATTGAATGTGAAGTTTCCAGGAGCAAATGTTGGAAATACCTCCGGCAAAGTCACTTCAAATTGATCTGGAATCTTTCTATCAGGATATGCATAGAAATAGTCTTCATATTTCTGTTCACCGGAACGTGCGCGAGCGGCCCATTCGTGCTCTTTAGCCACATGGTTGAGTACTAAATCGAGGGTTAAGGAGATCCCCGCATTATGTAAATCATCAGCAAGTTCCGCTAAATCTTTCATCGTGCCTAAATCAGGGCGCACAGATTTGTAATCCATTACTGCATATCCACCATCACTATTACCCGGACGTGGATTTAAAAGTGGCATCAAATGTAGATAGGTAACACCTAAATCTTTCAAATAAGAAATCTTTGATCTTATACCTTGCAAATCACCCGCAAATAAATCGGCATAACATACGTAGCCAATTGAATTGGAATCTTGAAACCAATCTGGTTTCAAGATTCTTTGATTATCACGATGTCGAAGCGAAGCTGAACGCCCCTTATGAATTTTCACAATCACATCGATTACTTGGGGCAGTGTTTTATGACCGTCATATACGGCATCAATGCCATCCCAAAGGTCATTTGCCCAATTATCGAAGCGATCAAGCAAGGAACTTAAATCTGGGTCACCAGCTAGCGCTTCGGCTAATCTCTTACGCCCTGCCGCTAAAGCTTGCAAACTCACGACGGCGAGTTTAGGCAAGACCCTTTGTAAATAAAACGAAACTCGATATCACTTTGATAACAGGGTCTGCAAAATTAATGAAAAAGCAAGGCCATTCGGGTCAATCATTGCAAAATGGTCTGCCCCGGTTATTTCCATTAAAGAAGCCTTTTTTACGCGGGCAAAATCCCTCGAATGTTCTAAGGGCACTCGGTTATCAGCATCACCATGAATAATGTAAAGATGCTGATCGTAATTTTTTTGCATTGGGTCAAATTGATTAAGTTCGGAATCTCCAAAAAATGATTCAACGGCACCTTCCCCGAGTTGTTCACGTTTTGTACGTTGCAAGTCCGTGATTGGAGCCAACAGAATTAATTTATGAGCATTACTTTTCCCGATAAGAGCTAATTGCCCTCCGACTGAAAAACCAATTAGCGCAACTGATTCAGTTAATTTAGAAAGCGCAGCATCAACATCTTGGAAAAGTTTTTCAGGATTTCCAGGGTCTCTACGGTATTCGATATTTGCTACCTGAAATCCATTTTTGGATAGTTTGGCAGCAAGGGCGCGCATATGTTCTCTGTTATGAGATGGGCGCCAATAACCACCATGAATTATTGTAATTAGAGGACCGGAACCGTTATAAAACTCAATTACTTGATCTACCGCATCGCCATATGAAATTGTTTGGTCGGGAAGCGGACCTACAACCCATGGAGTTGTCATCAACCGATTAGCTCTTCTTTATGACTTCGTGAAACATCATGTATGCATGCAAGATTTTTAACGTCATTCTTGCAGCCATCGCAGAGCAAAAACAGTTCATGGCATTGCGGATTTGAGCAGTTATAGAAGTTTTTGGTTGGTGATTGGCATGAATCGCATTTCCCAATAACTTTAGTCTCATCGCTAAAGTCGATTGTCATACGATCGTCAAAGGTATAAAGCGATCCTTCCCAGTGTGAGGAATCTGCGAATTTGTTGCCATAACGAACAATTCCACCATCAATCTGATAAACCTCTTTAAAGCCGCGATTTACCATCACTGCGGAGAGAATTTCACATCTAATTCCACCAGTGCAGTAAGTGACCACAGGCTTATCTTTCAAATCATCATATTTTCCACTTTCGATTTCTTTGATGAAATCGCGTGAAGTAACAACATCTGGGACTACGGCATCCTTAAATTTTCCAATTTTGGCTTCAAAAGCATTACGGCCATCAAAAAAAACCACATCACTGCCGCGTTCTGAAACCAATTTATCGACTTCATACGGCTTTAGGTGTTTTCCACCATTTACTACGCCATTGATATCTACTTTTATTTCATCTGGTGCGCCAAAAGCTACTAATTCATCTCTTACACGTACTCGTAGTCTTGGGAAATCATTACCGGTGCCATCAGACCATTTAAAATCAATTTTCTTAAATCCAGGATATTCCTTGGTTTGGCGAACATATTTCTTAAGCGCTGACATATCTCCACCAAGGGTGCCGTTTATGCCATGTTTTGAAATCAAAATCCTTCCCTTGATTCCGAGTGTTTCGCATAAATGGCGCTGCCATAAACGAACTGCATCGGGATCAGCAATTGGCGCGAAGCCGTAATAGAGAATGACCTTCTGAAGTTCCATGAAGTTTATTCTACTTAAAGTTTGGTCTTGTTGCCTTACGCGCACTTTGCAGTAGCAGCAAGGAGCCAAAACCCAGAATCAGAAATTCCAATGAGGAGCCGAATTTGGTTGCGGGGGTCACTCCACTTCGCTTTTGGATTTTTCCTAT
>JBEAMP010000085.1:0-8395 GCA_041165905.1 Actinomycetota bacterium | reverse complement strand
ATGTAAATGATGTCACTGGCAGAGGTCGCCACACATCATCTTCAGCATATGCCGTGAAATTAAAGGATTTTCCAAATCAGAAAGTAAGCGCCAATAGCTGGGTTATTGATACCCCAGGAGTACGTGCATTCGGTCTATCTCATTTAGATCCCGCTCGCATCATCGCTGCATTTGATGATTTACTTGAAATAACCAACTCCTGTATGACTAATTGCTCTCACAATGAAGCTGATTGCAAATTAAATGAGTGGATGGCGCCAAATGGCATTGAAATTCCTGAACGTGCAGCCCGCGTGAGTAGCCTTCGTAACTTGCTCGCTGCAGGGTTAGAATAAAGAAATGACCAGTTTGGCTAGCGCGAAATATCAATCAGATCTAGAGCTAATCCGAAAAATCGGTAGAGCTGCAGATGCTGTTTCAATGGCGCGTTTTCTATCTTTAGATCTGGTAATCGAAACCAAACCTGATGCAACTCCCGTTACTGATGCTGATAAAGCAACTGAGAAATGTATCCGAGAAATTTTAGAAACAGAGCGTCCTGAAGATGGAATTCTCGGCGAAGAATTTGGCGCAGATATTTCTGGCAAGAAGCGTTACTGGGTAATCGATCCAATCGATGGCACCAAATCATTTTTACGTGGGCTTCCAGTTTGGTCTACATTGATTGCGCTAGTTGAAGTAACTGGTGATTCTACAAATGAAAAACCTGAAGTCGTAGTTGGATTAGTTTCATCACCAGCACTTGCACGTACTTGGTTTGCAACTAAAGGTGGTGGCGCTTTTACAACTTTTGATTCTGATACCAATCCGCATAAAGGTGCGCCACGAAAAATCTCAGTTTCAAAGGTAAGTGAAATTAAAGATGCCCATCTTGGTTACTCTGATTTTGTAGGCTTTGGTGAACGTTTGGCTGGCTTTCAAGCTATCTTTAATGAAGCTTGGCGTACTCGCGCGGTTGGTGACTTCTGGTCACATATGTTGGTCGCAGAGGGCGTTATGGATATTGCAATCGAACCATCACTTGCACTCTGGGATATGGCGCCGCTAGATATCATTTTGCGCGAAGCCGGCGGTACTTTCTCTGATTTAGCAGGAGTTGATGGGCCATTTGGAAAATCAGGAATGGCAACTAACGGACTACTTAAAGATGCGGTGTTAAAGCGCTTAAATGGCTGAGACAGATCGCAAACTAGCGCTAGAACCGCGTACTTTCCAAGTAACAGGGATGACCTGTAACGCCTGCGTTAATTCGGTAGAGCGTTCATTAAATTCGATGCCTGGCGTATCTGCCACCGTTAACTTTGCCGCAGAAACAGCCCATGTTTTAGCGCCAGCAGAGGTAACTTCTAAAGAAATCATTAAGAAAATTGTCGGCGCTGGTTATTCAGCTAAGGAAATTGGCGATAACGAAACCATCGCATTACACAGCAAGAAATCTGCAATCGCATTAATTTTCGCGCTTATTTTTACTATTCCAGTAATGCTCTTTTCAATGAGCATGGATCTACAGATGAATTTCGGAAATTGGATTGTCGAAGCATTTAAAGTGCTTAATTTGGAACTACCGACAAATAGTTTTCATCAATTGGTAAATGGCGCGCTACTTATATTAAGTTCACCGGTGGTTTTGATTGTTGCGCTACCAATTCACCGCGCTGCACTTAGAAACTTCTTCCATCCAACGATGGATAATTTAATTTCACTTGGATCGCTTACTGCTTTTGGTTGGTCGATTTATGCAACGCTTTACGATTTAGATACTGTCTATACCGAAGTCGCAGCATCCATTGTGGCTTTGGTGGTTCTGGGTAGATATTTAGAATCTCGCGCAAAACGCAGTGCAAGTAGCGCGCTACAAGAGCTACTAAAAATTTCTACTAAAGAAGTCACCGTAAAAAGAGGCGGCCTACCATTACTAATTCCAGTTGAACAATTAGAAATTGGCGATATCTTTGTAGTCAATCCAGGACAACGAATTGCAACTGATGGCATTGTGGTTTCTGGCGCTTCAAGTATCGATAATTCACTAATTACTGGTGAATCTGTGCCTGTTGAAGTAGCACCAGGCGATCGAGTAATTGGCGCAACTGTTAATCAAAATGGTCGAATTGAAGTTAAAGCCACACGTGTTGGTAAAGAGACTGAATTCGCTCGTATCACTGCGATGGTTATTAGTGCGCAAGGCGAAAAGGCTCCGATTCAGAGAATGGCAGATCGCATCTCTGCAATATTCGTACCAGTAGTAACTACATTGGCAATTGCCACTTTCGTTTTCTGGAGATTTACCAATGGCGAATCAATTGCTAGATCTATAGAAATTGCAGTGGCTGTTCTAGTAATTGCATGTCCTTGCGCACTTGGTTTGGCTACGCCAGTTGCACTTCTAGTGGCATCTGGTCGCGGAGCTCAGCGCGGTATCGTAATTAGAAAGCCATCTGCTCTAGAAACTGCCAGAAAAGTAACTGACATCGTTTTAGATAAAACTGGCACTTTAACTTCTGGTCAAATGAAGGTAATTCATACCACCGTAGTTCCAGAGGCGGCATCAGTACTTGGAAATTCATGGGCAACAATTGCAACTGAAAAGATGATTATCGAATCTGCGGCCTCAATTGAATCTCAAAATAGCCACCCGATTGCAGAGGCCATTGTTAGATTTGCAAAAATTGAAAAGCCACTAACGGTTACTGATTTTCAAATTACCCCAGGTGCCGGTGCCGCTGGCCGAGTCAATTTAAATGGAACTAGCGCCATTGTCTTAATAGGCTCTCCCGCCGCCGTTGCTCATTCATCAATGGCATTTCATCCAAAGATCGCTAAATCAATTGCAGATTTTGAAGCAGAAGGTTTATCAGTATCAGTTTTAGCTTGGGAAGGTGTTGCACTCGCCGTATTTGCAGTTGGCGATTCCATAAAACCAGATGCGCAAGCTGCGATTTCAGTAATGGCTTCACGTGGTTTAAATGTTTGGCTATTAACTGGAGATCATGTAGAAGTAGCGCTAAATACTGCGCATTCAGTTGGAATTCATGAAAACCATGTAGTTGCCGAGGCTTCGCCTGATGCAAAGATTGATCACATCAAAAAATTGCAATCGGAAGGTAAGCAGGTTCTGATGATTGGCGATGGCGTTAATGATGCCGCAGCGCTTGCTGCAGCTGACTTATCAATGGCAATGGGCACTGGTACCGATACCGCAATTGCGACCGCCGATATCACTTTAACAAATCCGGCATTTAAAACTGTAACTGATGCATTAGATCTTGCATCAAAGACGCTTGGCACGATCAAAGGTAATTTAACTTGGGCTTTGATTTATAACGTAATTGGAATTCCAATTGCGGCGCTTGGATTATTACACCCTATGTATGGCGCTGCGGCTATGGCCCTTTCTAGCCTCTTTGTAGTTACAAATTCGCTAAGAATTAAATAGAAAACTAGATATGGCTATTTCAAACCAAGCTAAACCGAAGTTACGTGGCGTAATCCATTTAGTGATGTCGCCTATCTCATTAGTTGCCGGATTGGTAATGATTTCTGCGGCCTCTGAACTTCGCGGAAGAATTACTTTAGGAATCTTCACACTTACTGCGGTGACGCTCTTTACCTGTAGCGCGATTTACCATCGCGTTAATTGGTCAGATAAATATCGCGGCCTTTGGCGGAGAATTGATCATGCCAATATTCCTATATTGATCGCCGGAACTTACACACCATTTGCAGTATTTCTGTTAAATGATTCGCAGCGGAAAATTCTTTTAATCGCTGTTTGGGCCGGTGCGCTAACTACTGCTTTCTTGAGAATTGTTTGGCTAAAGGCGCCTCGTTGGTTATATGTAGCTGCCTATATTTTGCTTGGCTGGGCAGCGCTAGCTTTTATCCCAACTTTTTATCGCAACGGCGGAGTATTGGTCTTTTCGCTTATAGTTCTAGGCGGACTTTTCTACACTGCTGGCGGAGTTATATATGCAATCAAGAAACCAAACTTCAATGTAAATTGGTTTGGCTTCCATGAACTCTTCCATGCCGCAACCGCTGCAGCATTTATCTGCCATTTAATTGCAGCGGTACTTACAGTTTTTAATGTATAGAAAGTAATAACTATCTTTATTTCTCTACTTAATTGGTAGCGGGGGCAGGATTTGAACCTACGACCTCTGGGTTATGAGCCCAGCGAGCTACCGAGCTGCTCCACCCCGCGTCGGTAAACCCAACTTTAGTAGAGCAGCACCTAAACTCAAAATCGAGAAGTTTTACTTTCGATTTTGTGCAGAGATTGCAGCATTAATCGCTGACTTCAAACGATCTTGTGCTTTTCCATAAGCAGCAAAATCGCCCTTTGTTAGCGCACGTTGTGCATCAGCAAGTGCTTGTCTTGCACTATTTAATGCTGCAGATAATGAAGAGGTAGTTGCAGTTGTGCCACCTGATGCGCCACCACTTGTACTAGTTCCGGAATTTCCACCGAATACTTGATCAAGTGCGCCCTTCAAATTGTCATCAAAGCCAATTTGATCTCCGAATGAAACCAAAACTTTCTGTAGCAATGGATATGCCGCAGCATTTGCAGTTGCGCGAACATAAACTGGTTGTACATAAAGTAATCCGCCACCAACGGGAAGAGTTAACAAATTACCTAACACCACATCAGATCCGCCTTGGCGAAGTAATGAAAGCGTGGTTGCAACTTCTGGTTTCGCTTCGAAGTTAGATGCAACCTGGGTAGGTCCAGGAATGTTGGTACTACGTGGTAATTGCAGCACCGTGATCTTTCCGTATTCATCACCAGGAGAGGCATTTACTGCAGCAAATGCAGATAAGTTTTCACGTCCACCTCTTGGCACAAATGGCGTTGCCAACATGAAGCTAAGTGATTTCTCACCTGGCAACTGCAAAGTTGTGTAGTAAGGAGGTTGGTTTGCGATGTTGCCACCAAATGTTGATGGGTCACGTGGTACGCGCCAGAAATCCTGTCCGCCGTAGAAAGCCAATGCATTCTGTACGTGATAAGAAGACAAGATATCGCGCTGTACCTTAAATAGATCTTCTGGGTAACGTAAGTGCGCCATTAGCTTCTCAGAGATTTCGCTCTTTGGCTTGATAACGCCTGGATATGCCTTTGCCCAAGTCTTTAGAACTGGATCTGCTACATCCCACTCATAAAGCGAGACAGTGCCATCGTATGCATCGACAGTCGCCTTAACTGAGTTACGAATGTAGTTGATGGTCTGATTGCTCTGCGCAGTAATTGAATTTGAATTCGCAGTTAGCGCATCGCTGGTTGAGCCTGAAAGAGTGGTTTTCTGAGCATATGGATAGCCAGCTGAGGTGGTGTATCCATCAATGATCCACTTGATCTTGCCATCTACTACCCCTGGATATGGATCTCCATCAAGTGTTAACCATGGCGCAACCTTTGAGACGCGTTCACGTGGATTTCTATTAAAGAGAATCTTTGACTCAGAGTTAATCAAATTAGAGAGCAAGATGCGCTGCTCTTGATACTTGATTGTAAATACCAGACGATTAAATAGATTTCCTACTGGAACGCCACCTTCACCTTTATATGTGGTGTTCTTCTGGCCGTTTGGTGAGGCATCATCTGGATAATCGAATTCGACATCGGTCTTTGAATTTCCGCCGATGATTGAGTAATCCGGAACATTCTCACCGAAATAAATACGTGGTTCGAATTTACCTAAACCTGCTGTAGGTGGCAGATCGCCAACAATAAAGTTTGGCTTACCATCAGCATCAACGGCATTTCCATATGCCGCCACGAAACCAAATCCATGGGTGTAAACCAAGTGATCGTTAATCCAGTTACGTGCTGGGTTACCATCGATATTTAATTCGCGAACTGCAACTACCGCATCTCGCTGAGTGTTATTGATCTGGTAACGATCGATATCTAAAGTCTCGGCAAATGTGTAATAAGGCTTGATCTGCTGCAGCTGACGGAAAGTCGCTGAAAGCACATTTGGATCCATCAAACGAATATTTGAAATGGTATTTGCATCATTGGTTAGCTGACCCGCACTTGCATTTAAAGTCGCGTTGTAATCTTTAATTTCAACATCCGCGATGTCATAAGCCGCGCGAGTTGCTTCGATATTTCTTTGAATATATGGCGCCTCTTTATTTGATTCAGAAGGTTTTACCTGGAACTGCTGAATGATTGCAGGATATGCAGTTTGGATTACCAATGAAGATACTAAAAGTAGACCAACGCCTGCTACTGGCAGCGACCATGATCTACGGACGATATTTGCAAAGAATAAAATCGAGCAGATCACTGCAATTGCAGCCAGAATCGCTTTAGCTGGGAGCACTGCATTTACATCTGTATAGGTCAGACCGGTAATTAAACGTCCATCTTTAAGGGTAAGTGCGTAGCGATCTAGCCAGTATGAACCAGCTTTTGTTAAAACAATTAATCCAAGCAGTACTGATAGCTGAACTTGCGCCGCTCCTGTGGTTGATAACTTCTGGCCAGGTTGTGGCAAGCGAATTGCTGAATATAGGTAATGCACAATTACTGCGGCGATTAAGCCAAATATTAAAGTCGATGTTGCCCAACCAATTATTGATTGATACATCGGTAATTTAAATGCGAAGAATGAGATATCTAAACCATATTGCGGATCTTTTACTCCGAATTCGGTGGCATTTCTAAACTGCAGCCAAGTTGACCAAAGTGGTGTTGCAGAACTTCCGCCTACATAAAAGATAAAAGCAAAAATTCCGAGAGCAAATAATTTTTTACGTGGTTCAATCTGAGTGCGATAACGTTCTAAATTATCAGCCTCGACCGCCATCGGTGCATAGATTGGGCGATTGCGATAAGCAATCATTACGTTAAGTAAAACCACCAGCGCCGTAATTAGACCGACTACTATAAATAGAGAGGCTTTGGTAAATAAGGTGGTCTGCCAAACTGATTGATAACCAACAGATCTAAACCAAAGTAGATCTGCATAGAAGGTGCTGATTGAGACCAAGATGCCGCCAGCTATAAGAAGAGCAACTAAAGTGATTGCTAGCGGGCTGCGACGAATCTTTTGGACGTCGCGATTAAATTGATTGCCAAAGTTACTTCCGAATTGGTTTCCGAAGTTGTTAAACGACATATCTGTCCTTTTTCTTCTCTCGTTACTTCTATTTACTGCTTGTTACTTCTGGTCTAGACCGGGTACTGCTTAATCCTGCTTGCGAAAGGTGTTCTGGAATTTCGTGAATGCACTAGTAGAACGCAAAGTATCGTTCTCATATTTCTTCTTAAATTTAGAAACCCAGACGGCATAGCCAAGCGCGCCAATCAGCCCTACGGCGGGAACGATCCACCAGATAAGCGCTGCGGCAGCTGCTGACATAGCCCGTAGTTTATGGGGGTAAGCGAGGGAATAGAGAAACGGCCAAGGCCGTTACCCTTGATACATAAGTGTGAAAGCGGATACACGCGCCAGCCATATATCTGGTAGCGCTGGCAGCGATTGAAAGGAGGGTCAGATGTCACCTTTTGGCTTTGGCCCACCCGAAGATAACGCAAATAACAATTCGGGAAATAACTCTGGAAATAACTTTGGGAATGGAGAGAATCCTGAGAATTTCGATTTAAATGAAATGATGCGCCAGATGCAATCTGAATTTCAAAAGATTGCTCCGCAATTTGGATTTATGAATCCTGCAACTTTATTTGGTGGCGGCGGACAAGGCGCACTTCCAAAAGAGGTTATTCGCGAAGTTGCAAAATCTTTTATTCAAGCAAATGGCAGCCAACCAATCGGCGCAAATGATCAAGCAAAGTGTGAGGAAGCTTTCTCAATTGCAAATACTTGGCTAGATCAAGCAACGCTCTTTCCAATGGTTACACCTGATCATGCAGCAATCAGTCCGATGGATTGGTTAAATATAACTTTAGAAGGTTGGCATTCAACTTTCGAACCACTTGCAATTGGTTTAACAGATGCAGTTTCAAAATTAGTTGAAGAGGCAACAGCTGCGATGCAAGGCGAATCTTCCGAAACTGCAGAACTTGCAAAAGCGCAATTAGGACCAATGAGCCAAGTTTTACGTGGCTTTATCGGAAGCATGCTGGCAACTCAGATGGGCCAGACAATCGGCGCCTTAGCTAGCGCTTCTAAAGGTGCACATGATTCTGCCCTTCCAATTACTGCTTCCAGCGCAGGTGCAAAACCCTCACTTTTACCGCAAGTTTTACGTAAATTCGGAACCGATTTAGATATACCAGAGACAGAGATTGCAATCTTCTTCGCACTTCGCGAAGCTGCGCTAGTTCGTTTATTTGAAAGTAATCCATGGTTAGTTGCATATCTAAAAGCTGCAATTGCTGAATATGGAAAAGGTATCCATATTGATTTAGATGCAATTCAAA
>JBEAMP010000084.1:0-13354 GCA_041165905.1 Actinomycetota bacterium | reverse complement strand
CGTCGTTTAATTGAAGCATTCCCAAATGCAAAAGTTTCTGCAGATGAATCAGCAGCAAAGCCAGTTAAGAAAGCTGCAGCAAAGAAAACCGCTGCTAAAAAACCAGAAGTTGATCCACAAGCCAATGCAAAACTTGCAGCTGAATTAGCAGCAGAACTTGGCGTTGATTTAGAAGCTTTAAAGGCTGTCGAACCAAAGCCAGCATCGCAAAGACCAGTTTCATCGACAGGTGCTTCAGGGTCGTCGAATCCAACTAATATTCCAAAACCACCAGCAAGACCTGGTGGAAATAATCCATTCGGAACTGCAATGCCACGTCCTCCACAAAGAGCGCCACGTCCTGCAGGAAATAATCCATTTGGTTCAGGTGGCGGTATGCCACGTCCACCACAACGACCAATTCGCCCAGGTGAACAACCACGTCCAGGTGGTCGACCAGGTGGTCCTGGTGGACCTGGCGGACAACGTCCAGGATTTGCAGCGCGTCCACAACAAGGTGGACCAGGCGGACAACGTCCAGGATTTGCAGCGCGTCCACAACAAGGTGGAGGTGCACGTCCACAAGGTGGCGGTTCAGGTGGAGCTTCTCCATATCGTCCAGGTGCAAATGTCGGCGGTGGCGCACCAGGTGGTCAAGGTGGTCCAGGTGGATTTAATCGCCCAGGTCAACGTCCTGGTCCAGGTGGTCGCGGAAATACCGCAGGTGCATTTGGTAAAGGTGGATCAAAGAAGAGTAATAATAAAAAGAGCAAGAAAGCTTTGCGTGATGATTTCGAAAACATGCAAGCACCTTCTCTTGGCGGCGTAAAGATTCCACGCGGAGATGGTTCAACTGTTATCCGTATGCGACGAGGTTCATCTCTAGCAGACTTTGCAGAGCGAATTAATTGCGATGCTGCGCAGTTAGTTCAAGCGCTATTTATGTTGGGCGAGATGGTTACTGCAACCCAATCAGTCGATGAAGATACCTTTGCGATTTTGGGTTCTGAACTTGGATACAACATTCAAATCGTCTCTCCTGAAGATGAAGATCGTGAGATCTTAGAATCATTTGATATCGATTTAGCAGGAGAGCTAGCTGATCTTGATTCAGATTTATTAGAAGCGCGCCCTCCAGTAGTTACTGTTATGGGTCACGTTGATCACGGTAAGACTCGTCTGCTTGATGCTATTCGTCAGACTGAAGTTATTAAAACTGAAGCTGGTGGAATTACGCAGCATATTGGCGCTTATCAGATTCATCATGATCATGATGGCGTTAATCGTGCGATTACCTTTATCGATACACCAGGTCACGAAGCCTTTACTGCAATGCGCGCTCGCGGTGCCAAAGTCACCGATATCGCGGTCCTTGTAGTAGCTGCAGATGACGGAGTAATGCCGCAGACCATTGAAGCGTTAAATCACGCGCAAGCTGCAGATGTTCCAATCGTAGTTGCAGTAAATAAGGTTGATAAAGAGGATGCCAACCCAGCAAAGGTTCGTCAGCAATTAACTGAATATAACTTGATTGCTGAAGAATACGGCGGAGACACAATTTTCGTTGATGTATCTGCAAAAGCTGGCAAAGGAATCAACGAACTTATCGATGCAATTTTGCTTACTGCAGATGCAGCAATTGATTTGCGCGCAGTTGCAGATGATGTTGCACGTGGTGTCGCAATCGAAGCTCACTTAGATCGTGGTCGTGGACCGGTAGCAACAGTTCTTGTCCAACGCGGAACCTTAAATGTTGGAGATGCAATTGTTGCGGGTGGTTCATTTGGTCGCGTTCGTGCGATGCTAGATGAATTCGGTCAGAATGTTGAAGTTGCAGGTCCATCACGTCCGGTTCAAGTTCTTGGTTTCACATCTGTTCCGGATGCCGGAGATACATTCTTAGTTGCAGATGAAGATCGTACTGCACGTCAGATTGCAGAGAAGCGCCAAGCTGCAGAACGAAATGCTCAACTTGCTAAGGCTAGAAAGAAAGTTTCGCTGGAAGATTTCATGGAGCAATCCAAGATTTCAACTCTCAACTTGATTATCAAGGGCGACGTATCTGGTTCGGTAGAAGCTTTGGAAGATGCATTGATGCAGCTTGATGTCGGTGCCGAAGTTGATCTTCGTGTAATTCACCGCGGAGTTGGTGCGATTACCAAATCAGATATCACACTCGCTTCAGCATCAACTGCAGTTGTAATCGGCTTTAATGTTAAGCCAGAAATTGCAACAGCGCAGTATGCAGATCAAGAAGGTGTCGAAGTTCGCTTCTACTCAGTTATCTACAAGGCAATTGAAGAGATCGAACTGTCACTTAAGGGAATGCTCAAGCCAGAGTATGAAGAAGTAGTACTTGGAAATGCTGAAGTTCGCGAAATCTTCAAGTCATCTAAGGCTGGCTTAATTGCAGGTTCGCTTGTACAAGATGGAATCATCCGTCGAAATGCAAAGGCTCGCGTATTGCGTGGCGGAACTGTTGTTGCTGAAGACTTAACTGTCGATTCATTAAAGCGCTTTAAAGAAGATGCCACTGAAGTTCGTGAAGGTTTCGAATGCGGTATTGGTGTTGGATTTAAGGAACTTACCACCGGAGACATTATTCAAGTCTTCGAGATGCAAGAGAAAAAGCGCGCATAATGTCAGTACGTTCTGAAAAGGTCGCAGATCGCATAAAAGTTGTAGTGGCACAGACACTTGAGACCAAGGTAAAAGATCCCCGCCTTGGTTTTGTCACTATTACTGATGTGCGTGTAACTGGCGACCTTCAGAACGCATCTGTCTTTTACACAGTATTCGGCGATCATGATCAACAAGCAAAAACAAAAGCAGCGCTCGAATCAGCTAAAGGCCTGTTACGTAGCGCGGTTGGGCATGATTTAAAAACACGAATTACTCCAACTCTAGAATTCTTTAGCGATGCCCTTCCTGAAGCTGCGCAACAAATGGAATCTCTTCTTTCTGAGATTAAAAAGCATGACGATGAGATTGCGCAACTGGCAGAGAAGGCAAAGCCAGTCGTTGATGATCCATATAAAAAGTAATCAAAATTAATGACGAACGGCTTTTTGGTTGTCGATAAACAGGGTGGAATGACAAGCCACGATGTCGTGGCAAAGATGCGCAAAGAGCTAAATACTAGAAAAATCGGTCATGCCGGAACTTTAGATCCAATGGCCACCGGTGTTTTGGTTTTAGGAATCGGCGATGGAACTCGATTACTGCAATACATAACGGCTGGAATTAAGGCTTACGATGCAACTGTAAAACTTGGCCAGTTGACTTCAACTGACGATAAAGAGGGCGAAGTAATTGCCACCACCGAAATTCCTTCTGATATCCCAGCTGCATTTGCAAAACAAGTTGGAAAAATTATGCAGAAGCCATCTTCAGTATCGGCAATTCGAATTGATGGTAAACGAGCATATGATTTAGTCCGCGAAGGTGTAGAAGTAGATATTCCTGCACGTGAGGTAGAAGTCTTTGAAATTAAAATAAATCAAATTCGTGGCGATGAAGTTGATATTTCCGTTAAATGTAGCGCTGGTACATATATTCGTGCAATTGCCAGAGATTGTGGCGGTCATTTAACTTCACTTCGTCGCACTCAAGTAGGCATCTTTGATTTATCCATGGCAGGTAATTTGATGAGCGTTGCCGAAGTCGCTTCCAAGATTTTTACCCCTCGCCAATTAACTCTTCAAGAAGCAGCAGAGATGAAATTTGGTCGGAATATTTCAGCAACCGGATCTTCCGGAATTGTCGCTGCCATAACTCCACAAGGCGATTTGGCAGCGCTGTTAGAGGATAAGGATGGGATGGCAAAACCTTTTGCCGTCTTTATAAAATAACTATATGCGCCTCTCATGGAAACCTGCACCTATCAAAGGTTCTACCGTAGTTATCGGTAACTTTGATGGAGTTCATGTTGGCCATCAGCAATTACTGATTGATGCCCAGAAATTTGGTAATCCGGTAGTCGCAATGACATTTGAACCGCATCCAACGACTCTTTTTGCTCCTGATAAGGCTCCGACTCATTTAACGTCATTAGATGCTCGCATAAATCTCTTATTGAAATATGGCGCAGATGCCGTTGTTGTAATTGATTTTGATAAAGAGTTTGCATCCATGTCCCCAGATGATTTTGTGCAGAAAATTCTTATTAATGATTTAGATGCTAAAGCAGTAATGGTCGGTGCTAACTTTACTTATGGCAAAGGTGCTGCAGGAAGGGCAGAAGATTTACGTAATTATGGTTTTCAAGTAGAAGTACATAATTTGCAAGAGAGCATGGGTGTAATTTCATCTACAAGAATTCGCAATTTAATTTTTGAAGGTGACATTAAATTTGCTAACGAATTACTTGGACATAGATTTACTTTAGAAGGCATTGTGGTTCATGGAGAGAAACGTGGCCGCGAAATCGGATACCCGACAGCTAATTTAGGTTTAAGTGGCAATTGGACTATACCGGCAGATGGAATTTATGCAGGGTGGTTAGAAGTTGAAAACCAGAAATGGCCAGCTGCAATTTCAATCGGCACTAATCCAACTTTTGAAGGGATTCGTGCCCGACAGATTGAGGCATACGCATTAGATCAAACCGGTTTAGAGCTATACGATAAAAAGTGCAAATTTATTTTTGGTTGGCGACTTCGCGAAACCATTAAATTTGATGGGTTAGAGCCGCTGCTTGAGCAGATGAAAAAGGATTGTGACCGAGCCAGAGAATTAACTAAGGGCTAGCCCCAGCACTCACATGACTTTCACATAAAGTCGCCATTGAAATGGCAAATTAAAGGCATATTTTGATGTCATGCAAATAGAAATTACACGCAGATCTCTGCTTGCCGGAGTTATCTATGGAGCTTTAGCAAACTTTATTGGATCAAGCTCAAAGTCTTATGCAGCTCAAGAATTGAACATAATCCTTGGTAGACCTACTTCTAATTCGATTGCTTTAAATTTAATAACATCGAATTCAATGAGTTGCTATATTGAATATGGAACCACAGGAAGAACTTTTCCCCAGAAGAGTGCAATTTTGCAGCTCTCCGCTGCAACCCCAACTGTCTTTGAATTGAAATCACTAAAGCCAAATCAGAAGTATTTCTATCGAGTCAGATTCAAAGCCTCTGGTGCCGCAACTTATTCGATTAGTAAGAGTTACAACTTCCAAACTGCTCGTACGCCCGGAAAGAGTTTTGCCTTTTCTCTTCATGGAGATACTCACCCTGAACGAGCAGGGAAGATGTTTAATTCTGAACTTTATTACGTGGCAATGGCAAATGTTGCAGCACAAGGCAATGATTTTCACATTTTAATGGGAGACGATTTTAGTATTGATCCATTAATTGCAAAAGGACAAGCAAACAAAGAAAACGTTGAAAAGATTTATCGCACTCACAGGGATTGGTTAGGAACAATTGGTGCGACTACCCCCGTCTTCTTAGTCAACGGAAATCATGAGCAGGCAGCCCAATATCTCTTGGATGGCTCTCTAACAAATCCAGCAGTATTAGCGGGAAATGCCAGAAATAAGTTTTATCCACAACCAGCTCCAGATGCTTTTTATACCGGAGACAATTTAGATGTGCCGGGAATCGGAAAATTAAGAGATTACTACAGCTGGCATTGGGGAGATGCACTCTTCATTACTTTGGATCCATATTGGCATTCAAAATATGCAGTTGATAATGTTGCAGGAGTATCAGTTGAAGATAATGCCACCAATAAGAAAAACGGTGGTGGAGCATCAAAAGTTTCAGATCTCTGGCAAGTAGGAATTGGCGATGAGCAATATGCCTGGTTTAAGAAAACTCTTGAGACTACAAAAGCTAAATACATATTCGTATTTACGCACCACGTGATGGGCACCGGTCGTGGTGCAATTGAAGTTTCAGAGAATTATGAATGGGGTGGGAAAGATCCTAAAGGAGCTACTACTTTTGCAGCGCAAAGACCAAATTGGGAACTTCCAATTCATGATCTTATGGTTAAACATAAAGTTTCGATTCTCTTCCAAGGTCATGATCACATATTTGTAACTCAACAAAGAGATGGCCTTATCTATCAATCAATGCCAAATCCAGCTGACGACACTTTCTCAATGTTTAATGAAAGTGCATATAAATCAGGAGTAAAGGCGCCAAATTCGGGTCACGTTCGCGTTCAAGTTGGAGCAGATGAAGCGAAAGTGGAATATTTCCTAGCTGCAAGAGCAAAAGATACGAGTAGAAAGAATATGCAGGTAGCGCATTCTTATTCAGTGAAACCACGAATGGTCTAATAATGCATGACCATGAAGTTCATCATTTAACCGAAATAGAGCGTCGGTCATTTCTGAAAGCTAGCGCTATATCAATGGGAGCGCTTTTCTTAAACTCCTTTGAAGCTCTCGAAGCAGATGCTGCGGCTATTACTCTGCCGGGTTTTGCAGCATTTTCAAAGAGTGTAAAAATAACCAAGAATTCAAAATATTATCTTATTGAAAGTGATGGAATGCCTAACCATCCAATGATGGCTGGAATTGTAAGTTGGCAACAGCAAGTGCCAACTCCACAACCATATTCAGGAAGTAACGCGTGGTCCCTACCTATCAAACCCGTAATAAGTAAATCTCCAATAAGCGCGAAAAATCATTTCTTACGGGGAGCGATAGCAATTGCAGTAAATGGAGTACCGATCTTTAATGCGTTAAATAATCGTGGCGATGATGCATTGCTTGCTGGCGAGCTAGATGATTGGGGTGGCCACTGCGGTAGAGCAGATGATTATCACTATCACATCGCTCCACTTCACCTTCAATCAATAATCGGAAAGAAAGTACCGATTGCCTATGCTCTAGATGGCTTTCCAATTTATGGTGAGACAGAACTTGACGGCAAATTAGCTACCAAACTTGATGAGTTCAATGGTCATTTTGATACAAAGAAGAACTATCACTACCACGGTACAAAAACATATCCATATATAAATGGTGGATTTAAAGGAGTAGTTCAAGAAATTGATGGCCAAGTTTCTCCGCAAGCAGCAACAAAAGCTTTTCGCCCAGCGGGAACACCTTTAAAGGGCGCAACTATAGTTAGCTGCGAACGCATAGGAGCAAATGATTTTGATTTTATTTATCAATTAAATGGCCAGCAATATCAGATTAAATATAACGCAACAATCAATGAAGTAACTATGAGCTTTATTTCACCTGATGGAAATATTCGAACAGAAAAGTATCTTAGAAAATGAGTAAATCAAGAGCAATCGTAAATATTCTGATATCAAGAAGAAATTTAATTCAAATCAGTATGCTTTCACTCTTTGGCATAGCTTCCAGTGAAGCAGCTACATTGAGTGTTAAAGCTTCATTGAGTGGAACCCCAGGTGCCAACGGAGCCAGAATCTCGGTGCTATCAAATCAATCAGTAAAAGTTTATATTGAATATGGCTTTTCAAAAGGTAAATACATCTACAAAACAGTCACAGCTACAACCAAAGCCAATGTTCCAACTTTGTTAAACCTGGAAAAGTTGACGCCTAAAACCAAGATCTATTATCGATTACGATATGCATTGAATAGCACTGGAACATTCTTAGCTAAGCCTGAAGCGAGCTTTCTAACCACATTAGCTTCAGATAATTCAACTTTTGCAGTTCAAGCAGATCCACATATGGATGAAAACTCTGATGGAACTGTATATACAAAGACACTCGAACAGATAGTTGCGGCAAGCCCTGCTTTCCTAATGGACTTGGGCGATATCTTTATGGTTGATAAATTGCAGAGCAAAACCGAAGCAAATATCAGGGCAAGATTTGAATTAATGCTTGGGTATTACAAAAAACTCGGCAATGTCCCATTGAAAATCTGCCTTGGCAATCATGACGGAGAACTTGGCTATAGCCAATTTAATACTAAAAAATATCGTAAAGAATATTTTCCAGAGCAAACTGGAGATTTGGCGTATTACTCATTCGAAGGTCCTGATCAGTTGCATATAGTTTTAGATCCCTTTACTTATACAACTACTAACCCTAAAGACGATGGATGGCAGTGGACTTTAGGCAAAACGCAGTATGACTGGCTAGTCAGCACGCTTACCAATTCCAAGGCATCCCATAAATTTATTTACATTCACCACCTATTAGTCGGTAATGCACAATCACGAGGTGGAGTTGAAATTGCGATGCGAAATGAGTGGGGTGGCAATAACAACGATGGAACTTATGGCTTTGAAAGTAATCGTCCGGGATGGGGTAAACCTATACATCAGTTATTAAAAGAGAATAATGTTGCGATAGTTTTTAAGGGCCACGACCATTTATATGTAAAGCAAGAGCTAGATGGAATTATTTATCAAACCGTGCCGCAGCCATCACATCCGGGCGATAAGTTGAATGTAAGTCAATATGGTTATAACTCTGGCAAAGGTGTCGGTGGATCTGGATTTATAAAGGTTCGTACAAGTGGCAAAACAGCTTTTGTGGACTTCGTTAAATTCGATGGAAGCATCGGAGATAGCTATTCGAAAGTCGCACCTTGAAAATACTTAAAGCACTATTGATTGCATGCATGATTCTTCCGGCCATGCCAGCTAATGCAGTCACGGCAAAAAGCATCTCTTTTACCGCCGAAGTTTGGGCAGATAATTGGTTTGCTCTTTATGTCAACGGCAAAAAAGTTGGCGAAGATTCAGTCCCTATAACAACTCAAAAATCGTTCAACAGTGAGACTATTAAATTCACAGCCACTTACCCTTTGACTTTGGGTGTGATTGCCAAGGATTACATCCAATCTCCATCAGGCCTTGAATATCTGGGCACTCCTAATCAACAAATAGGAGATGGTGGGATCATCCTGCAGATTAGAGAAACAATCTCAAAGAAATTAGTCGCAGTTACCGATGGTTCATGGAAAGTCTTAGTGCAAAATATTGCGCCGCTAAATCCCGATTGTGAAAAATCAAGTGCGCCAGATTTAGATTGCAAATTTAAGTTAAATCCTGTCCCCACCACTTGGGCCAGCCCTACATTTAAAGATGCGGCTTGGGGAAGTGCAACTGTATACACAGCCACAGAAGTCAGTCCTAAAGATGGCTATTCGAAAATTTTGTGGTCTACAGCTGCGAAATTCATTTGGGGCAATGATTTGAAATTAGATAATACGATTTATCTTAGAAAGAAAATTACTTCATCAAATGTGGTGTCGACTTCCAGTCAATTAACATTAAATCTGCCCGGAACCGATAACGGCAATCTGAAAATTGACCAAACTTGCGATGGCAAGTCACTTTCTCCTGCGATTTCATGGGGTAATGTTCCAGCAGCAGCCAAAAGTTTGATTTTGATTATGGATACTATTCCTGGCCCATTACGACCAGGTGAAACAGAATCTGGAAATCATTTTTACATTACACAATTTAATTTATCTCCAAAAATTAATGGATTTGCAGAAGGAGAAATCACTCCATATACGCCGCCATGTTCTCAAGGACCTGGCGTAAAAGAATATAGATTTTTTATCTATGTATTAGATAAAACATTGCCAACTTCGATTAAATATACGGGAACCCAATTGGCTGAAATTGGTGAACGAGAATCGATAGCAAAGGCTATGCGTACTTATACATATGCTCGAAAGGCCTAATTTCCGCTTGAAAATAGCTCGATTAGGTTTATTTCACCCCATAATTTAGAATTCACTTCTCGAAAGAGGTTCAAAGCGAGGAAATCGCGTTACGTGTCCAAGACCGTAGCCACTCGTGATAGAAATAAAAGGAGTGCCAAATGGCGCTAACACCAGAAGTAAAGAAGTCAATCGTTGCGCAGTACGGCAACTCCGCAACAGATACCGGTAGCCCAGAGGCTCAGGTCGCGCTACTTTCAAAGCGCATTGATGATCTAACCGAGCACCTAAAGACAAACAAGCATGATCACCACAACCGTCGTGGATTACTTCTGCTTGTAGGTCAGCGTCGTCGTATTTTGCAGTACCTTGCAAAGACCGACATCAATCGCTACCGCGCAATTATTGAAAAACTCGGCATCCGCCGTTAATTAGAAAAACCTACGGGGACGTTTTAATGGTCTCCGGTAGTGGTTTACGAATATGAGTTCGTGAACTTCGATCGTAGATACATTTTTAATGTCGCCCGTGGGTCGTATAGAAATGGAGCGACCTATGGAAGGTCAAGACGTTAAGCATGCCGTTGCAGTTATAGACAACGGAAAATTCGGAAAGCGCGAGATTCGTTTCGAAACTGGCCGCCTTGCAAAGCAAGCAGCCGGTTGCGCAACCGTTTATTTAGATGACGAAACTATGTTGCTATCTGCAACTACAGTTTCCAAATCACCAAAAGATCAATTCGACTTCTTCCCACTAACAGTGGATGTTGAAGAGCGTATGTACTCAATCGGAAAGATTCCTGGTTCATTCTTCCGCCGCGAAGGACGACCAACTGAAGAGGCAATTCTTACCTGCCGTCTTATTGATCGTCCGCTACGTCCATCATTCGTAAAGGGCCTTCGCAATGAAGTACAGATTGTTGTATCTGTAATGGCCTTAAACCCAGATCATATGTATGACGTGATTGCGATTAACGCATCATCAATGTCAACTCAATTAGCTGGTCTGCCATTCTCTGGCCCAGTTGGTGGAGTTCGCGTTGCGTTAATCGATGGACAATGGGTGGCATTCCCAAATCATTCACAAGTTGAAAATGCAGTTTTCGATATGGTTGTTGCTGGTCGTATCGCAGATGGCGATGTTGCAGTAATGATGGTTGAAGCTGAAGCAACAGCAAAAACTATTGAATTGGTAAAGGGTGGCGCAGCCGCACCAACTGAAGCGGTTGTTGCTGAAGGATTAGAGGCAGCAAAGCCATTTATCAAGATTCTCTGCGAAGCACAGATGCAACTAGCAAAAGTTGCGGCAAAGCCAACTGCAGAATTTCCAGTATTCCTTGATTACCAGGATGATGTATTTGCAGCAGTTGAAGCAGAAGCTAAGAAGGCTCTTGCAGATGCGCTAACAATCGCAGGTAAGCAAGATCGCGAAACTAAGTTAGATGAAATCAATAAGTCAGTTGTAGAGAAAGTCTCTGCACAATTTGAAGGACGCGAAAAGGAAGTTCCTGCAGCGCTTCGTTCATTGACAAAGAAGTTAGTTCGTCAGCGCGTACTTCGCGACAAGATTCGTATTGATGGTCGCGGTCTTCGCGATATCCGTCCGCTATCTGCAGAAGTTGAAGTAATTCCTCGTGTTCACGGTTCAGCAATTTTCGAACGCGGTGAAACACAAATTCTTGGCGTTACAACTTTGAACATGCTTAAGATGGAGATGCAGCTAGACACACTCAGCCCAGAGACTCATAAGCGTTACATGCACAATTACAACTTCCCACCATATTCAACTGGCGAAACTGGTCGCGTTGGTACACCAAAGCGTCGCGAAATCGGTCACGGTGCACTTGCAGAGCGCGCACTTGTTCCAGTTCTACCAACTCGCGAAGAGTTCCCTTACGCAATCCGTCAGGTCTCTGAAGCGCTTGGTTCAAATGGTTCTACCTCCATGGGTTCTGTTTGTGCATCAACCCTTTCATTACTAAATGCTGGCGTGCCGCTAAAGGCGCCAGTTGCAGGTATTGCAATGGGTCTAATCTCAGATGATGTTGATGGCAAAGTTGAATATGTTGCGCTAACTGACATCTTGGGTGCAGAAGATGCATTCGGAGACATGGACTTTAAAGTTGCTGGTACCAAAGATTTTGTTACTGCTTTGCAGTTAGATACCAAACTTGATGGTATTCCAGCATCTGTTTTAGCTGGGGCACTTCACCAAGCAAAGGAAGCTCGTCTTGCAATTCTTGATGTAATGGCAGAGGCGATTGATACTCCAGATGAGATGTCACCACTTGCTCCACGAATCATCTCTATCAAGATTCCAGTAGATCAGATCGGTGCAGTTATCGGTCCTAAGGGCAAGGTAATCAACCAGATTCAAGAAGAAACTGGTGCAGAGATTTCTATTGAAGAAGATGGAACTATCTATATCGGTGCAACTGATGGCACTTCAGCTGATGCAGCTAAGGCGCAGATCAATGCAATCGCAAACCCAACAATGCCTGAAGTAGGCGAGCGTTACTTAGGTACAGTCGTAAAGATTGCACAGTTCGGTGCATTCGTTTCATTACTTCCTGGCAAAGATGGCTTGCTACACGTTTCACAGATTCGCAAGATGCATGGCGGAAAGCGAATTGAGAACATTGAAGATGTCATGAAAGTTGGAGATAAAGTCCAAGTTGAAATCGGTGAAATTGATCCAAAGGGCAAACTTTCATTAGTACCTGTTCTAGAAGGATCAGAAAGCGATTCAAAGAGCGAGTGATCAATAGGACCACTTTAGATTGCGGCTTACGTATCATCACAGATACAGATGCCACGGTCCGAAGTGCTTCAGTAGGTTACTTTGTAAATATCGGTTCACGTGATGAGGCGCCAGCAGAAGCTGGTGCCTCTCACTTTTTAGAGCATGTTTTATTTAAAGGCACCTCTCGCAGAAATTCGAAAGAGATTTCATCGTCGATTGAAAATCTAGGTGGCGGCATCAATGCTTACACCACCAATGAATTTACTAGCTTCTATGCAAAGGTAGTCGATGAAGATTTACCGCTAGCTGTTGATGTCTTAAGCGATGTAATCACTAGCGCAGTAGTCACTAATGAAGAGTTTGAAACTGAGCGTAATGTAGTTTTCCAGGAAATGGCGATGCGCGATGATGATCCGCAAGATTGTGCGGAAGAGGCATTTAGCACCGCTTTCTGGGGTAGCCATCCACTTGGCGTTTCAATTCTTGGTACCAAAGAATCAATGAGCGCAATCACTCGAGATCAGATTTTTAATTACTACAAAAGCCATTACAAACCAGAAGCTATGGTGGTATCGGCTGCTGGCAATATCAATCACGATAAATTTGTGGAATTAGTGAAACAAAATCTCGAACGCGATAACTTTTTAATAGGTAATTCACCAATTAAAGAGCGCGATTTCTCACCATTTACTCCAAAACCTTCTGCAAAGGTAAAAATACACGAAGGCCAATTCGAACAGACCAATTTATTTCTTGGCTTAGAAGGTGTTGGGCGCAAAGACACTCGTTCGACTGCTTTAAAAGTTCTAACTATCGCAATCGGAAGTGGTATGTCTTCAAGATTATTCCAAGAAATCCGTGAGAAACGTGGTTTGGTTTATAGCGTTGACGGATTGGTTCGCAGATATGTTGGAAGCGGCTACTTTGCAATTTATGCAGGTTGTGCTGCTGATAAGGCTGTCGAAGTTGTAAAAATAGCTCGCCAAATTCTTAATGATGTGGCTTCAAATG
>JBEAMP010000083.1:0-22446 GCA_041165905.1 Actinomycetota bacterium | reverse complement strand
GTAATTGGAATTTTTGCTGGAATTCTCTTTAATAATTTAATTGGATCCGGAGATATTAAATTATCCGTTTGCGTAGCAATTTGGTCTCAAATTTTGAATATTTCGCAATATTGGATTTATTTTGCCCTTCTTTTTGCTGGGATTGGAGCTTTGGTTGGACGTCAGAAATCACTGCCTTTCGCGCCTTATCTTGCGCTAGGCTTACTAAGCTCTTATTTGGCGCGAAGTTATGGTTTCATCTGAAATAATTGCCCAATGCGTTGGTTAACGGCAGGCGAATCTCACGGACCTCTTCTTACTGGAATTATCGAGGGGTTACCTGCACATGTCGAAATTACAACAGCCGATATTGATAGAGAACTAGCTAGGCGACGTCTTGGATTTGGTCGTGGCGCTAGACAGAATTTCGAAGCAGATAAAGTAACTATTACCGGCGGAGTTCGTCTTGGCAAAACCCAAGGAGGACCGGTTGCAGTTGAGGTCGCCAACAGCGAATGGCCTAAATGGGAGAAAGTTATGTCAGCTGACCCAGTGCCTGAGGAAGAGATTTCAAAATTAGCAAGAAACGCTGCACTTACTAGACCCAGACCGGGACATGCAGATTTAGTAGGTATGCAGAAGTATGACTTCAATGATGCACGAGCAATTTTAGAGCGAGCATCGGCTCGTGAAACAGCTGCACGTGTAGCGCTTGGTGCAATTGCAAAAGCATTTCTAAAACAGAGCGTAGATATCGAAATATTGAGCCACGTTGTTTCTATTGGTGGCGCGAGTGTTTCCGAAGAAATACCACTTCCTAATATGTCAGATCTACCTCTTATTGATGCAGATCAAGTTCGTTGCGCCGATCCAGTTGGTTCCGCTGCAATGGTTAAAGAGATTGAAGCAGCACATAAAGATGGCGACACTTTGGGTGGAGTAGTTGAAGTAATCGCTTTTAATGTCCCAGTTGGTTTGGGTTCACATGTTCACTGGGATCGTCGACTAGATTCTCGGTTAGCTGCCGCATTGATGGGAATTCAAGCAATTAAGGGTGTCGAATTAGGAGATGGGTTCCGTACTGCAACTAGACGCGGTTCGGTTGCACATGACGAAATTGAATTAAAGAATGGCCAAATCGTTCGACGTTCTCAACGCGCCGGTGGTACTGAAGGTGGAATGAGTAACGGGGATTTACTTCGCGTACGAGCTGCAATGAAACCTATTTCTACTGTTCCAAAAGCTCTGGACACAATTGATGTTGCAACTGGCGAAGCTGCAAAAGCAATTAATCAACGTTCTGATGTGTGCGCAGTACCTGCTGCGGGAGTAGTTGCAGAGGCAATGGTGGCATTAGTTCTGGCTGAGGCAGTATTAGAGAAGTTTGGCGGAGATTCTGTCGGAGAGACACGTCGCAATTTCTTAAGTTACAAAGAGAATTTACCTTTTAAATAATGGCGCCGAAAATAGTTTTAATCGGACCTATGGGCGCGGGAAAAACTACTGTTGGTGCCGAGGTCGCTAAAAGACTTCATTGTTCTTTTGCAGATTCCGATCAACTTATAGAAGCCGATCAAGGTAAAAGCATCTCAGAAATATTTATTGAAGATGGAGAGCCACATTTTCGCCTAGTGGAGGAGAGTATTGTGATTGACGCTCTCCTTGCCGAAGAAGGGGTGCTCTCTTTGGGTGGTGGAGCAGTGACAAATGATGCAACGCGTCGAGCAATTGCTAGTAATGCAGCCAAGAAGATTTTCCTGGATATTTCGCTTTCAGCTGTATCGCCAAGAGTAGGTTTCGATAGCGCGCGACCATTGCTAATGGTTAATCCGCGCCAAAAGTGGGCGGAACTAATGAATGCAAGACGTCCAATCTATGAGTCTTTAGCTGATTCTAAAATTGATGTGAGCGAAAAGTCAGTAGAAGAAATCGTTTCAGAGATAGTCGAATCTTTATGAGAACCGTACCTGTTAACGCTGAACGAGCGTACCAAGTTGAAATTGGAATAGATTGGAAAGTTGCCCTCAACGATTGGCTTGAAGGTCGTAATAAAGTTGTTGCAATCACTTCGGCTAGTTTTCAAATCGATTTAAAAATTCCTGTCATAAAAATTCCTGATGGAGAAGCCGGCAAATCTACAGAGGTTTTGTTACAAGTTTGGCGCGAATTAGGTCAACATGGGTTAAATCGCGGCGATCTAATTATTGCTGTCGGCGGCGGTACTGTTACAGATTTAGCCGGGTTTGCTGCTGCTTCTTGGATGCGGGGAATTGATTGGATAGCAATTCCTACAACGATTGCTGGAATGGTTGATGCAGCAGTTGGGGGAAAGACTGGAATAAATTCCGAACATGGAAAGAATCTCATTGGAGCATTCCATTCACCTATATCAGTTCTTATTGACTTGTCGTGGATTAAGACGTTGTCAGAGAGAGATGTAGCAGCCGGAATGGCTGAAGTGGTTAAATGTGGTTTCATCTCAGATGGCAATATTTTGGATCTTTTGAAGAATAAGTCCTTAAAAGATGTCTGTCATGACGAAAATTTGCAGTTGGAGTTAATTCACAAAGCAGTTTCCGTTAAGGCTGCAATAGTCAGCACCGATTTTAGAGAGAGTTTCTTACGAGAGATACTTAACTATGGACACACTCTGGGACATGCAATAGAGAAACATTCGCATTTTGATATTCGTCATGGTGAAGCAGTCGCTATAGGTATGTGTTTTATTGCAGAACTTTCCGCAATCAAGGGAATACTAAGTCCTGCGCTAGTTGAAAGACATTACGAAATTTTGAAGGCACTTAAATTACCTATCAGCTATGAGAATTTAGCTTTTCCGGATTTATTGACATATATGGCATTAGATAAAAAGAGCAAGAATGGCCAAATACGCTTTGTAGCTATTTCCGATATTGGCCAATGCATTCGAATCGAGGATGCAACTTCAGAACAAATGGCGCTTGCATATGAGAGAATTAGCCAATGAAAGTTCTAGTTTTAAATGGCCCGAATTTGGCACGATTAGATATTCGTGACTCCAAATACTATGGTGATTTAAATTGGGAGCAATTAAGGGAATTAATCGCTAAAAGTGCGAAGGATCTTGGCTTTGATGCCGACATTCGCCAGAGTGATAATGAAGCAACAATAGTTAGCTGGTTACATGAAGCTGCAGATAACAACTTGCCTGTAATTATCAATCCAGCAGCTTTCACTCATTATTCAATTGCCATACATGATGCAGCGGAAATGGTTAAATCTCCTTTAATCGAAGTGCATCTATCTAATCCAATGTCCCGAGAAGAGTTCCGCCACACATCAGTAATAAGCGGCGTTGCTAATGGCACGATTGCAGGCTTTGGACCAAATTCATATATTTTGGCGTTAAATGCATTGAAATCCTTGATTTCTTAAAAGGGATAGACAACGGGTAAACTTCGCAAGTTAATCAATCAGGGAGTATTTCGTGGCAACAACAAATGATCTTAAGAATGGCATGACCTTAAACATCGATGGGTCACTATGGACTGTAGTGGAATTCCAGCATGTTAAACCAGGTAAAGGGCCAGCTTTTGTTCGTACCAAAATGAAACAGGTACTAACTGGCAAAGTGGTTGAAAAGACTTTTAACGCCGGAGTAAAAGTAGATGTTGCAGTTGTTGAAAAGCGCGATATGCAGTACCTGTACAAAGATGGTGCTGATTTTGTATTTATGGACACCACTACTTATGACCAGATGACAATTCCTGAAGCTACGGTTGGAGATGCTGCGAACTTTTTACTAGAGAACGCGGAAGTCAATGTTGCTATTCACGAAGGTAATCCGTTGTACATTGAATTGCCGGCATCTGTTGAATTAGAGATTACTTACACCGAACCAGGCATTCAAGGTGATCGTTCTTCAGGCGGTACCAAACCTGCCACCGTGCAAACGGGTATTGATATTCAAGTTCCGCTATTCATCAAACAAGGTGAAAAGGTTCTTGTTGATACTCGCGATGGGTCTTATTTAGGCCGCGCTTAAATGGTTCAGCGGAGCAAGGCTCGCAAAGAGGCGCTAGACCAGTTATTTCAAGCGGACTTAAGAAAGTCTGAAATTTCGATCGGTGCAAGCGGCGAGGTTCGTGATTATGCGGCTGAAATTCTTGCTGGTGTAAAAGCAAACAACTCCAGGATTGACGAATTAATTCGTAGTTACATTCAAGGTTGGGATTTCGATCGCATTCCAAGCGTAGATCGAAATATTCTCCGGTTGGCAATCTGGGAGTTACTCTGGAGTCAAACCCCAGAAGCCGTGGTTATTGATGAAGCGCTCAAACTTGCCACAGAACTTTCTACTGAAAATTCAGCGACTTTCATTCACGGGGTCCTAAGTAAGCTGGCGAGCCTAAAGGGGCATATCGCGCTTTAGTCGTATATACTGCGCCACGATCCTTTAACGACCCATCCAGAGAGGTGGGGAAGGTGGTAAAAATGAATTCTGCGGATATTTCGCGCGCTCTAACGCGCATCTCGCATGAGATACTCGAACGTAACTCAGGTTCGGATAATCTAGTTATTCTCGGTATACCAACACGTGGGGCACATCTTTCAAATCGAATTTCAGATTTAATAGCGAAAATCGAAAATAAACCAGTACTTCACGGAACTTTAGATATAACCCTTCACAGGGATGATCTTCGCACTAGAGCTCCTCGCCCATTAATGCCTACAAATATCCCAAAAGAGGGAATTGAAGGTCGAGATGTCATTCTGGTCGATGATGTGCTCTTTTCCGGTCGAACAATTCGCGCTGCACTTGATGCGCTCGGTGAAATAGGGCGACCACGTTCAGTGCAGTTAGCGGTATTAGTAGATCGAGGACATCGCGAGCTACCAATTCGCGCTGACTTTGTTGGAAAAAATTTGCCCACAAATCTCAACCAATCGGTCAAAGTGCTATTAACAGAGGTAGATAGCAAAGATGAAGTGGTAGTCGAATAATGAAACATCTGCTATCGATCAACGACCTCACTTACGAAGAGGCAATACAAATATTAGATACTGCCCAAGAGTTAAATCGAGTATCAGATGGTCCAATGAAGAAGCTTCCTACTTTGCGTGGACGAACTATCGTAAATCTATTTTATGAAGACTCAACTAGAACTCGTATTTCATTCGAAGCAGCTGCAAAACGATTGTCTGCAGATGTAATTAATTTCAGCGCCAAAGGTTCATCCGTCTCTAAAGGTGAATCCCTAAAGGACACCGCTCTTACTTTGCAAGCTATGGGTGCTGATGCGGTAATTATCCGCCATAGCGCATCTGGAGCTGCACGACGATTAGCAGATTCGGAATGGACTTCCGGTTCTGTAATTAATGCCGGTGATGGTACGCACGAACACCCAAGCCAAGCGCTTCTGGATGCATTTACTATACGGAAACATCTTGCTCATGAAGAGAGAGATCTCCGCGGAATCAAGATTGCAATAGTTGGTGATGTTCTACATTCTCGCGTTGCCAGATCAAACGTTTTGTTATTAGAAAAATTAGGAGCAAAAGTATTTCTCGTTGCCCCTCCAACATTATTACCGGTTGGAGTAGAACATTGGCCAGCAAAAGTCTCTTATAATTTGGATGAAGTTTTGCCAGAAGTTGATGCAATTATGATGTTGCGTGTTCAGCTTGAAAGAATGTCGGATTCATTCTTTCCAAGCGCGCGCGAATATTCTCGCTATTTTGGACTTAATCAGGAACGTCTGGCAGCCCTAAAATCCAACGCCATCGTTATGCACCCAGGCCCGATGAATAGGGGCCTGGAAATTACCGCAGAATCTGCAGATTCGGCACGAAGCGTAATAGTTGAACAAGTAAGCAATGGAATTAATGTTCGAATGGCAATTCTTTATCTACTTCTAGCAGGTGAGATGTGAAATATTTAATTAACGATACAGTTTTGAGAAACGAAAAAGTTGATATCGCTATCGCGGATGGCGTGATCGCAGAAATTGGTCCTAATTTAAAAGATCAGTATGCAAGTAAAGGTTACGAAGTTATTTCAGGCAAAGATACTATTGCCCTACAAGGTTTGGTAGACCTACACACTCATTTGCGCGAACCAGGTAAAGAGGATTCCGAAACTGTTGCAAGTGGATCGATGGCTGCCGCCAAAGGTGGATTCACCGCAGTATCTGCCATGGCAAATACATCTCCGGTTGCTGATACTGCCGGTGTAGTTGAGCAGGTTTATCGATTAGGTCAAGAGTGTGGATTAACAGATGTTTACCCAATTGGAGCAGTGACCAAAGGTTTGCTAGGCAAAGAGTTGGCCGAAATTGGCGCAATGGCAGATTCGGTTGCACAGGTTCGCGTATTTAGTGATGATGGAAATTGCGTAAGTGATGCGCTTGTAATGCGTCGAGCGCTTGAATACATCAAGAAATTTAACGGCGTAGTTGCTCAACATGCTCAAGATCCCACTTTGACAGTTGATGCGCAAATGAATGAGGGAATCATTTCATCGCAACTTGGTCTGAAAGGTTGGCCTGCGGTTGCCGAAGAAGCAATAATTGCTAGAGATGTGCTGCTGGCAGATCATGTTCAGTCCAGGCTTCATGTTTGCCATTTAACTACAGCCGGTGGGGTTGAAATTATTCGTTGGGCAAAAGCGCGCGGTATCAATGTGACTGCAGAGGTCACCCCACATCACCTGTTACTAACGGATGATTTAGCAAAAAGTTACGATCCGATTTACAAAGTTAATCCGCCACTACGTACCGAAAGAGATGTAATGGCGCTTCGTGAGGGTCTTGCTGATGGCACAATCGATATTGTTGCTACAGATCACGCTCCTCACCCTGCCGAGAGTAAAGAATGTGAATGGCAGTATGCTGCATTTGGCATGCTTGGATTGGAAACCGCGTTACCTATAGTTTGGCAGACCATGATTGATAGCAAATTGATGGGCATTGAAGATTTAGAGAAGCGAATGTCAACCAATCCAGCACGGATAGGGCAGTATCACAATCAAGGGCAAGGAATTTCTAAAGACGCTTCTGCTAACTTGACCCTATTCGCACCAAATAAGTCCTGGAAAGTAGATAAAGATTTAGTGGCATCAAAGAGTAAAAACACACCTTTTCACGGAATGAATTTAGGTGGCAGCGTAATAGCTACTTTCTTCAATGGTCGCTTGACTTGGATTGCTAAATAATGGCAAAAGCATTTTTAGTTTTAGATGATGGAAGAATTTTTGAAGGATCCTCTTGGGGCGCTAACGGCAGAACTTTCGGCGAGGCAGTATTCGCAACCGGCATGACTGGATACCAAGAAACGCTCACAGATCCTTCGTATCATAAACAAGTTGTTGTTATGACAGCCCCACATATAGGCAATACGGGATGGAATCAAGAAGATAATGAATCTTCAAAGATTTGGGTAAGTGGTTTTGTTGTTAGAAATCCTTCGCCAATTACAAGTAACTGGAGAGCCAGCGAAGATTTGGAGAATGAATTACAGAAACAGAATATTGTTGGAATTTCAGGTATAGACACCCGTGCTCTCACTCGACACTTAAGAGATAGAGGCGCGATGCGAGTAGGTATTTTCAGTGGGGAAGAACTTAGTCGAGAAGAGATGGTAATTGAAGTTCGCAAAATGGAACAGATGAGTGGAAGTTTCCTATCTGAAGATGTATCAACTGATTTGAATTATGTAGTGAAATCTTCTAATAAAAAATTCCATGTTGTCGCTCTAGACTTAGGAATAAAGGCTGCAACTCCAAGATCTTTCGCCGAAAGAGGCGTTGAAGTAACTGTAGTTCCATTTAATACCAGTGCCTCACAAATCCTCAACTTAAAGCCAGATGGAGTATTTCTATCAAATGGACCTGGAGACCCCTCAACTATGGATTCTGTAGTTGAAACAGTCCGAGAATTATTGACAGCTGAGGTTCCACTTTTTGGCATCTGTTTTGGACATCAGATACTTGGCAGGGCTCTTGGATTTGAGACATATAAGTTGCAATTTGGTCATCGAGGCATTAACCAACCAGTCCTAGATAAATTAACAGGTAAAGTAGAAATTACTGCTCATAATCATGGATTTGCCCTCAAAGCACCAACGGATGGCATTTTCACAACTGTTTATGGTCGCGGAGAAGTTACTCACGTAGGTTTAAATGATGGCGTTGTTGAAGGTTTGCGTTTGATTGATCGACCAGCTTTTAGTGTGCAATACCATCCCGAGGCTGCAGCTGGTCCGCATGATGCTAATTATCTCTTTGACCGATTCGTAAAATTAATGGAAGAGAGCGCTTAATAATGGCAATTGATTCCAGCATTAAGAGCGTACTTGTAATTGGCTCTGGTCCAATCGTGATTGGGCAAGCTTGTGAATTCGATTATTCCGGAACCCAAGCTTGTAGAGTTTTAAAATCTGAAGGAATTCGCGTGGTTTTGATTAATTCAAATCCGGCAACAATTATGACCGACCCAGAATTTGCCGATGCAACTTACATCGAACCAATTACTCCTGAAGCGATAGAACAGATATTACTTAAGGAGAAACCAGATGCGGTGTTAGCAACGCTCGGAGGTCAAACTGCGTTAAATGCTGCGATGGGCCTTCATGAACGCGGCATCTTGCAGAAGCATGGCGTTAAATTAATTGGAGCGGATGTTGACGCTATTCAAAGAGGTGAAAATCGAGAGCTATTCCGAGCAATTGTGGAGAAAGTTGGTGGCGAATCTGCAAAATCAATCATTTGTCACACTATGGATGAGTGTTTTGGCGCTGTCGCAGAATTGAACTATCCAGTAGTTGTACGACCATCTTTTACTATGGGTGGTTTAGGTTCAGGTGTCGCATTTAATGCAGAACAGCTTGAACAAATTGCTGGCGCAGGACTTCGTCATAGCCCAACTTCTGAAGTTTTGCTTGAAGAATCGATTTTGGGTTGGAAAGAATATGAATTAGAGGTGATGCGCGATCGAAAAGATAACGTAGTCATCGTTTGTTCTATCGAAAATTTGGATCCTATGGGTGTCCATACTGGAGATTCAATAACAGTTGCACCGGCATTAACACTCACAGATGTTGAATATCAGAAGCTAAGAAATCTATCGATTAATATCATTCGAGAAGTAGGCGTTGATACTGGCGGCTGTAACATTCAATTTGCCGTTAATCCGCAAAATGGTCGAATAATAGTTATTGAGATGAATCCACGAGTCTCTAGATCATCCGCCTTAGCATCAAAAGCTACAGGTTTTCCTATCGCTAAAATCGCTACTAAATTGGCAGTTGGATATACATTAGATGAAATACAAAACGATATTACTAAAGTTACTCCAGCCTCTTTCGAACCCACTCTTGACTACATTGTCGTTAAGGCGCCACGTTTTGCCTTTGAGAAATTTGCTGATGCGGACCCAAGGCTTACCACCACCATGAAGTCGGTGGGCGAAGCTATGGCAATTGGTCGATCGTTTCCTGAAGCGCTCCAAAAAGCTCTCCGCTCCCTAGAACGCAAAGAAGCAGTTTTTACCTTCCCTGTAGATAAAAATTCTGTAAATGTTCCATCATTATTGGATTCAATGAGAATTCCAACAGAATATCGTTTACAACAGGTGCAGTTAGCTATGTGGGCAGGTGCATCGATTGAACAGGTCCACGAATCAACCAAGATAGATCCTTGGTACTTACATCAACTGCAATTAATTAATGAAAAGGCCGAAGAATTGGCATTGCCTGGCGAATTAACTGCGGAACTGTTGTTCAGCGCTAAGCAGTTAGGTTTCTCGGATCAACAGATTGCGGCAATCAGGGGCATGGTCCTAAATGAAGTTAGAGCAATTCGTTTACATCTTGGTGTTAGGCCAGTTTATAAAACTGTTGATACTTGTGCTGCGGAATTTGAAGCGTTTACTCCATATCATTATTCGACTTACGAAGAAGAGAGCGAAGTTGCCAAAAGAACCACACCTGCTGTCATAATTCTGGGTTCAGGTCCAAATCGAATTGGTCAAGGAATCGAATTTGATTACAGCTGTGTTCATGCATCATTCACACTACGTGATGCTGGCTTTGAGACAGTTATGGTTAATTGCAATCCAGAAACGGTGTCGACGGACTATGACACAAGCAACCGTTTATATTTCGAGCCTTTAACGCTAGAAGATGTACTTGAGGTAATAGCTGCCGAAGAAGCTGCAGGCCCTGTGTTGGGTGTAATCACGCAATTGGGTGGACAAACTCCTCTTGGTTTAGCCCAAGGACTTAAAGAAGCTGGCGTAAATATCTTAGGCACCTCACCAGAGGCGATAAATCTTGCAGAGGAACGCGGAGCATTCGGTCGGATTTTGCAAGAACAGGCATTGGTAGCGCCAGAATATGGAATGGCATCATCATTGCTTGAAGCTAAAGATATCGCAGAGCGAATTAGCTATCCGGTTTTGGTAAGACCATCATACGTCTTAGGTGGACGTGGCATGGAGATCGTGTATGACGATCAAGCTTTAGCTGGTTTCATCTCTAGAGCAACAGAAATTACACCCGGCCATCCTGTTCTTGTCGATCGTTTTCTAGATAACGCAATTGAAATAGATGTCGATGCCCTTTTTGATGGAGATGAGCTATTTCTTGGCGGAGTAATGGAACATATTGAAGAGGCTGGAATCCATTCAGGTGATAGCGCTTGTGTTCTTCCAGCAATCACAATTACTCCGGATCAATTATCTGAAATTCGTCTAGCTACAGAGAAGATTGCACGTGGTGTAAATGTTCGAGGCTTAATTAACATTCAATATGCAATATCTAATAATCAACTTTATGTTTTAGAAGCAAACCCACGTGCTTCTCGAACAGTACCTTTCGTATCGAAATCAACTGGTATAGCCCTAGCTAAGGCAGCAGCGCGAATTTCAGTTGGAGATAAGATCGAAACACTTAAAAATGAAGGTTTGTTGCCAAGAGGTAATGTGATACCAAAAGCTATCTCGGTAAAAGAGGTTGTGCTTCCTTGGAATAGATTTAGAAGGCCGGATGGTCGAGGGGTGGATGCGACGCTCGGTCCAGAGATGAGATCAACCGGTGAAGTAATGGGCATTGCCGCTACATTTGGTGAAAGTTACGCTAAGAGTCAGATTGCCGCCTTTGGTGCGCTCCCTAAATCAGGTACTGTTTTTATATCATTAAGCGACAAAGATAAATCCGCCGGGATAAATGCTTCTCGAGAGCTAATTGATATGGGATTTCAAATCGTTGCTACTGCAGGCACCGCCTCTACGCTTGCTGAACATGGATTAAGCGCAGTAACAGTTCGAAAACACTCCGAAGGTACTGGTCCACTTGGAGAGAAAACTATTGTCGAACAGATGGTTTCAGGCCAAATTGACCTAGTGATCAATACTCCCGTCGGTCGAGGTACCAGACAAGATGGTTGGGTAATTAGAACCACTGCTGTCCAACGTTCTATTCCATGTATTACAACGGTTGCGGGATTTAAAGCTGCAGTTGAAGGAATTAAAGCAATTCGAAATTCAGAACTGAGCGTAAAGTCTCTACAAGAATGGTTGGTTGAAATTGCCAATTAACAAGCATGCTACTCAAATTCGTTCTATTATTTTAAGTAATAGACGTATCGGTGTGTATCATCAAATCGTTCTTGAAGTAGGAGATGTAGTTAAATACATAAAACCTGGCAATTTCATCGCTATCTCAGTTGGTGGAGAAACTTCAAGAATGGTTCTTCGAAGAGCATTTGCAATTTCTCGAACTAGCGATAAAGGAACAGTTGAATTAATCATCGCTCCTTACGGTGGTGGCTCTAAATGGTTGTGTGCTCAAAGCGAAGGTACTTATGTTGACGTAATCACCCCGTTAGGTACCGCCTTTGGAATTCCAACCGAACCAGTCACGGCACTCTTGGTAGGCGGCGGTTACGGATCAGCACCGCTTTTTGGTCTAGCCGAAGTTTTGAAATCACGGGGATGTAGAGTCATTATGGCGCTTGGTGCTAGTACAGCTGCCAAAATATACGCGCCAATTGAAGGAAAACGCTCAGTAACTTCGCTGAAGATCTTTACGGAGGATGGTTCTGCAGGAGAAGCTGGTCGAGTGACAGATTCATTGCCACAATTAATCGAAGAGCATGATGTGAGAGTTATTTATTCTTGCGGACCAATGCCAATGTTGGAGGCTCTATCTGAGTTAGCCGTCGCTGCAGATATTGCGCATCAGTGTGCTGTCGAAGAGTCCATGGCTTGTGGAGTGGGAATTTGTATGACTTGTGTTCTTCCAGTCAAAAATGCGAATGGTGAAATAAAAAATCTAAGAAGTTGTATAGATGGTCCAGTCATGGATGGCGAATCCGTGCAATGGCGCTTGGTCGGGCAGCAATTATGAGTTTCGATTTTTCAACGACTTTAGGTGGTGCCTGGTTTCCAACTCCTTTGTTTACTGCAAGTGGTTGTGCAAGTAGTGGTAAAGAGCTCGCCCAATTTTTTCCGCTACGTGAAATTGGAGCTGTAGTTACAAAATCAATAATGTTAAAACCTCGGGCTGGCCGTCCAACTCCACGTATGGCGGAAACTCCAAGTGGAATGTTAAATTCCATTGGATTACAAGGCCCAGGAATTGACGCTTTTCTTGTAGAAGATATTCCGTGGCTTGCAGCACAAGGAGCTCGAGTGATCGTCTCGATTGCAGGTGAAACTGCAGAGGAATATGGAGTACTAGCGCGAAAGTTAAGAGGAGTTTCAGGCATTTCTGCGATAGAGGTAAATATTTCCTGCCCTAATGTAGAAAATAGAGGTTTAGTTTTTGCTTGCGATCCAAATAGTGCATCAGAAGTTGTTAAAAGTGTTCGCGGAATCATTGGGGGAGAGTTACCAATTCTTGCCAAGTTAACTCCGGATGTAACAAATATTGCTTCAATAGCTTCAGCAGTAATTAGCGCCGGGGCCGATGGAATTGCAATGATAAATACTGTTTTAGGCATGGTCATCAATACCGAAACCATGCGCCCACACTTAGGTGGTAAAACTGGAGGGCTATCAGGACCTGCTATCCGTCCCATCGCGGTAAGAGCTATTTATCAGGTAAGAGAAGCCCTTCCGAATGTTTCGATCTTAGGAATGGGTGGAGTGGCATCTGGTAAGGATGCTTTTGAAATGATTTTGGCTGGCGCATCCGGAATCTCTATTGGTACCGCATCTTTTGGAGATCCATCTGCAGTTTATAGAATCCAAAACGAGTTAAGAGAAGTTCTGATCGGCAAAGGTTTCGCCTCTGTTAAAGATGCAGTTGGTTATGCACATAGAGCAAATGTGACGGAAGGAGAGTAGATTTGAAATCACCAATTATATTGGCAATGGATACAAATGAGTTGGCCGTTGCAAAACAATGGATCTCCTTAACTACTGAATCTGTTGGTATCTACAAATTGGGTTTAGAGTTCTTTTTGAAATTCGGACAAGATGGTGTTCGTGCAATTCAAAATGAGACTGATTGTGAAATCTTTTTAGATCTTAAGTTGCACGATATTCCCAATACCGTTTCTTCTGCGACTGCACAAGTTGCATCGCTAAAGCCTAAATTTTTAACTGTGCATGCATCTGGTGGTGGAGCCATGATAAGAGCTGCATCGGTAAGTGCTCCGGATACTGATATCACTGCCGTTACGATACTAACCTCGTTATCACAAGAAGATATGGTAGAAATTGGATTCGAAGGCACTCCTTTGAATAGAGCGATTGAACTTGCCAAATTAGCGGTCAATTCTGGAGCTAAGGCTATTGTCTGTTCGCCACTTGAAATTCAAGGAATTCGGAATGCAATTCCAGATCATATTTCTATCATCACGCCTGGTATCAGACCTCTTGGCGAATCAAATATAGATGATCAAAAACGTGTAATGGATCCAAAGAGCGCACTTAACGCTGGCGCTAACTATTTAGTCATAGGAAGACCTATTACCTCTGCAGATAATATTTCCGAAGCGGCAAAAAAGATTTTGGATGAGGCGCTAAGTTAATTGCCTACTCCACCGAAACTTACTCCAGCGCAGCGAGCCGCAGCGCTTGAGAGTGCGAAGCAAGCAAGACGCACCCGATCGGATGTAAAAGAGCAGGTTCGTACGGGGCAACTGAAAGTTCTTCAAGTAATTGAATTAGCTTCCACAAATGAAGCAATAGCCAAAATGCGCGTCTGCGAACTTTTGGAATCGATACCAGGTGTCGGTAAAGTTAGAGTTACCTCAATACTCAACCGTTTGGGTATTTCCGATACCCGTCGAATTCAAGGATTAGGAGTTTTGCAATTGCAAAAGTTGAAGAGGGAGTTTGCTCCTCAAACTGGCGCAATTCGCCCTGGAAAACTTTTTGTCTTATCAGGTCCAGGTGGCGTAGGAAAAAGTACTATTACTAAAGCGCTAGCAGATTATCCCGAATTTTGGGTATCAGTTTCGGCTACCACTCGTTCACCAAGATCAGGTGAAAGAGATGGAGTTGATTACTTTTACATCTCGGAAGACGAATTTGATCGAAGAATTGCGAATAGTGAGTTTCTTGAATGGGCAGAATTTGCGGGTAATAAATATGGAACACCTGCTAACCAAGTTTTAGAGAAGTTAAAATCTGGTTTAAATGTAATACTTGAAATTGAAATTGATGGCGCTCGACAGGTAAGAAAGAGTTCTCCTGATGCTCAATTGATTTTTATTGCTCCTCCTTCATGGGAAGAATTAGTTAAACGCCTAGAAGGTAGAGGTACCGATTCAGATGAGCGTAGAGCGGAGCGCTTAGCCCTGGCTCAAGAGGAGATGGCAGCACAGAGCGAATTCGATTATGTGGTTGTAAATGATCAATTGGATAGAGTGATAGGTCAACTGCTATCTTTGGCCGGTAAGAAAGCACCTTAAGCAGTAACACAGGAGAGCAATGGACGGCATCACAAACCCACCAATCGATGAACTTCTAGACAAGAGCGGTTCTAAGTACAGCTTGGTGTTATACGCAGCAAAGCGAGCTCGCCAAATAAATGCATATTACTCACAACTTTCAGAAGGTTTGCTCGAGTACGTAGGTCCTTTAGTAGAAACTCATGTTCACGAAAAACCGCTCTCAATTGCGATGCGTGAAATCAACGATGGTCTTCTGACTATCGAAAGCCTTGAACCTACAAACTAGGAATCTCTAACCCAGTCATGTCCGAGATTCTGCTCGGAGTGGGTGGCGGAATTGCTGCCTATAAATCATGCGATTTATTACGCCGCCTTCAAGATCAAGGCCATGGTGTAACTGTTGTCCCTACACCAGCAAGTTTAAATTTCGTCGGCAAGGCAACTTGGGAAGCGCTTTCGGGCAAACCTGTTCATACTGAAGTTTGGGAAGCTGTTGATCAAGTCAACCATGTAGCCCTTGGTGATCGAGCTGAGTTCATAATTGTTTCACCAGCAACTGCCGATTTAATCGCCAGACTTTCAGCCGGAAGAGCAGATGATTTATTAAGTAACGCAATTCTTGCAAGCAATGCAAAAAAATTGATTGTTCCAGCAATGCATCCAAAAATGTGGTTTAACGTTGCAACTCAAAGCAATGTAAGAAAGCTGCGCGAACTTGGTTTTATCGTTATGGAACCGGAAAGCGGGCGACTAACTGGCGGTGATTCTGGTGTCGGTCGCCTTCCAGAGAGTTCAACCATTATTGACAAATTTATTAATGAGATTGCTGTAGAGCAAGATTTGCGGGGTATTAAAGTACTGATCACCACGGGTGGCACCAGAGAAGCAATAGATGACGTAAGGTTCATCGGCAATAGATCTAGCGGCAAACAAGGTTTGGCAGTTGCCAGAATTGCAAAAGCTAGAGGTGCAGAGGTGGTTTTAATCTCCGTAAATGTTGATACATCCAAAGAATCAGGAATCTCCGTAATCAAGGTTGAGAATACAGAACAATTGCAAAACGCCTTGCAGACAGAGTTTCCTAAATGCGATGTGTTAATTATGGCTGCGGCAGTAAGTGATGCTAAACCGATTCCAGCTGAAGGCAAAGTCAAAAAGCAGAGCTATAGCAAATTAGATTTGGTTCCTACACCAGATTTATTGGCAGAGATTGCGAAGCAAAAAAGCTCTCAAATATTGGTTGGTTTTGCAGCTGAGGAGAGCGCAAATCTCTTGCAAGAAGGTAAGAGAAAATTGGCTTCTAAAGGCCTTGATTTTATATATGCGAACGACATTGCAAATGGAACCATTTTCGGTGCAGATACAACTTCGGGGCTATTAATTAGCGCCCACGAAGAAGAGATTGAAGAAATTCAGGAAATCAGTAAGGATTCTCTCGCGACACGATTACTAAATAAGGTCTCAGAAAGGTTAAACTCACCCAATGTCTAAGCGCCTATTTACTAGTGAATCAGTTACCGAAGGTCATCCAGATAAGATTGCAGATCAGATTTCTGATGCAATATTGGATTCGCTTCTAGCTCAAGATTCAAAGAGCCGTGTAGCGGTGGAAACTTTAATTACCACCGGACAAGTTCATGTTGCTGGCGAAGTTACTACTAATGGTTACGCAGATGTAAACACCATAGTTCGTGAAACAGTTCTTGGAATTGGTTACGATTCTTCAGACAAAGGCTTTGATGGTAACTCGTGCGGAGTATCTATCTCGATTGGACAGCAATCTCCTGATATTGCACAAGGTGTAGATGACGCTTATGAAGAGCGTGTTCAATCATCCGCAGATCCGTTGGATTTGCAGGGCGCCGGCGACCAAGGATTGATGTTCGGTTACGCATGTAACGACACAAAAGAATTAATGCCATTGCCTATTTGGTTAGCGCACGAATTAGCGCTACAACTTTCAAAGGTTCGTAAATCTGGAGAACTTGGTTATCTTCGTCCTGATGGCAAGACCCAGGTAACCATTGAATACGATGGTGATAAAGCTGTTGCGTTGGATACAGTAGTTATTTCCAGCCAGCATCATGCTGATATTGATGTGGCCAAGAAATTGACGCCTGAAGTAATCGAATCAGTCATTAATCCAGTGCTTACAAAGATTGATTTACCTAAAGGAAATTTAAGAACTTTGATTAATCCAACAGGTCGTTTCGTAGTAGGTGGACCAATGGGAGATGCTGGTTTAACTGGCCGCAAGATAATTGTTGATACATATGGCGGAATGGCCCGTCATGGCGGTGGTGCATTTAGCGGTAAAGATCCTTCTAAAGTTGATCGCTCAGCAGCGTATGCAATGCGATGGGTGGCTAAGAATGTTGTTGCAGCAGGCTTGGCAGATCGTTGCGAAGTTCAAGTTGCTTACGCAATTGGCAAGGCACAACCAGTTGGCCTATTTGTTGAAACCTTCGGAACGGAAAAAGTTCCAGTTAATAAGATTCAAGACGCCGTTCTTAGCGTATTTGATTTAAGACCAGCGGCAATTATTCGAGATTTGGATCTGTTGCGTCCTATTTACTCCAAGACCAGCGCTTATGGTCATTTCGGTCGAGAACTTCCAGAGTTCACCTGGGAGAAAACAGATCGCGCAAGTAAATTAGCTGCAAGCGTTAAATAATTCATGCAAGCGCCACTTAAATTAAAAAGTGAGCGGGTAGGCAAGTTAATTCTCGCAGACGAGAATCCTTATCTGTCGGTGTTTGTTGACACGGGCGTATTTCATTTAGATTATGAATTTGATTACCTCTTGCCTAGTAAGTTTGATTTAAAGCCTGGCCAATGGGTATCGGTTCCGTTTAATGGTCGAAATTGCTTGGGTTTAATAGTCTCGCGATCAGATAAAAGTGCGCAGAGAAAAGTCCTACCAATCAATCGTGGTGTCAAAGGGCCATATATAAGCCCAGACCATTTTAACTTCTACAAAAGAGTAGCGAATCGATGGTGTGTGCCCTTATTTGATGTCCTTCGATTTGTTACCAAATACAAAGAGCAGAGCGCCGAAACGGAATCAAAATTGGGTGCTGGTAAGCGCGTCTATCTGCAATTACCTCCGGATAAAAATGAAATTGAAGCGATTAGAGAATTAGCTCGCAAAACATCAAAAAGTGGTCCTACCCTTCTAATCGTGCCTGAATCAAGGGTGGCAAGAGAGTTTGAAAATGAAAATTTTGATGTTTCCATGAGAGCGGGAGCACTATCTCCCAAACGGTACATGAATGTTTTGGTCCTTCGCGAAGAGTCTGAGCACCACTACGAACTGAAGAGTCCTGGATTTAATACCCGTGATGTGGTCTTACTTAGAAATGAGATTCTTGGTGAGAATGTAATCTTTGCCGGTTACTCGCCGTCGCTTGAGATGAATCGCTTAATTCAAAATAACTACCTAAATTTCAAAAGTAACTCTGGAAAATTAAGTATCAATGTCAGCCCCTCGACACAAGGTGAATTAATCCCGAGCAAATTGTTAAAACCATTTAAAGATGCCTTGAAAACTGGGATAGTTTTAGTGATTGTTCCAACTAAAGGTTACGGCTTGGCAATTAGTTGTGCCACATGTCGAAATATCGCTAAATGTGGATGTGGAGGTAAATTAACAAAACAAAATAGGAATTCGCCTCCTGCTTGCGTTATTTGTTCTAAACAGTATGCAAATTGGCGTTGTGCATTTTGTAAAATGAATCGTATTTATCTATTGGGTAAAGGAATTGAGCGAATTGCTGAGGAGTTAGGAAAATCCTTTCCAAACACCAGTATTCATATTGCTACACAAGATAAAGAGATCACAGGAGATGTTGGACCTAAATCGATAGTTATTGCAACTATGGGGGCTGCTCCGATCTTAAATTACTCATTAGCCATGATGTTAGAAGGTCTAAATTTAGGCGTCGATCTACGAAGTGAAGAGCGCTATCTTTCTTCACTATTTAAGTACGCAGCTTTTGCCAAAGGTAGATTGTCTTTAGTAGAACGCTCAGAACATCCAGCAGCCAATTCATTGATCAAATGGAATTCACTCCCATACTTGAATAGATTATCTTTAGAATTAGAAGAAGTTGGTTTACCGCCATATATGCGCCACTTACTTCTAGCCAGTGAAGATTCAGAGCGAATTTATACCGGAATTTTATCTGCCATTCGTGATGGACGAATTCCAGGTTCTACAAAGATATATCACCTGAATGGTAAAACTATCTCGCTTTATTTCGATATTAAAAGCTCGCAACAAGTTCTGACCTTTTTTCTTGAATTTCAAAGGCGAAGGTCAATGGCAAATAAGTCACATATAAAGTTGCGGGTAGACCCTTATTTGCTCGGGTAGAATTAACACATGTCAGTTCAACCAATTCGACTTTTTGGAGATCCGGTACTCACATCTCCTGCCGTTGCTGTGACAACATTCGATAAGGAACTGCGAAAATTAGTAAAAGATTTAATCGACACAATGCAAGATGCTCCAGGAGCGGGTTTGGCTGCTCCGCAAATCGGGGTACCCCTTAGAGTTTTTACTTGGGATGTTGACGATGAAGTTGGTCATTTGGTAAATCCTGTATTGGACCTCTCTGATGAATTGCAAGATGGAGAAGAGGGCTGTCTATCTTTCCCCGAGTTGCGATACAACACACCAAGAGCATTTAGGGCAGTTGCTAAAGGTTTCAATATGTATGGAGATCCAGTCATCATTGAAGGAACAGAGTTTTTAGCGAGGGCTTTGCAACATGAGACAGATCATTTGGATGGAATTCTTTTTATTGACCGCTTAAATGATGAGAATCGAAAAGCTGCTATGAAAGAGATTCGAGAATCCGAATGGTTTGGGATGGCAAGTGCAAACGGAACCCAACCGATAATTAAAGTCTCACCCCATAAAACTTTCGGAAAAGGTAATTAATGAAGCTTGTTGTGGCCGCTACACCTAAAGTAGCGATACCAGCTATCGAGAAATTACTTTTAGAGCATGATGTAAAGATTATTACCCAACCTGATCGTCCTGCCGGTCGTGGTAAGAAATTGCAAGCAACTCCAGTGGCATTGGCTTTTACTTCAACAATTAAACCCGAAAATGAGGAGCAGTTATGCGAAATCTTACCTGGATCGGATTTATTGATAACTATAGGCTACGGAAGGCTGTTAAAGGAAAGTACCTTATCGATACCGAAATTCGGTGGCATCAATTTACATTTTTCTCTATTACCTAGATGGCGCGGCGCGGCGCCTGTGCAACGTGCAATAGAGGCAGGAGAGAAGGTTACTGGAGTGACCGTCTTCCAAATGGATTCGGGAATGGATACTGGACCAATATGGACGCAGAGAGAATTCGAAATTCCTTACGGTTTTAACTCCACGGATTTATTTGATGCGCTCTCGCATGTGGGCACCGAAGCGTTGTTAGAAGCGCTAAATTTGATAATGGCCAACAATTCACCAAAACCGCAAAGTGGCACTCCAACCATTGCACGTAAAGTTTCTAAAGAAGAATGTCGTATTACTTGGGATGCGCAAACCGTTGCAATTCTCCGCAAAATTAGAGCGTTTTCCGCTAATCCAGGCGTTTTTACCTTCATACGTGGTGAGATGATCAAAATACTTTCTGCCCGCGAAAGCGAAATAGATCTAAAACCAGGCGAATTAAATAAATTCGGCCAGGTAGGTACCGGGGACGGCGCAATTCAAATTATTGAGGTGGTGCCTGCCGGAAAGAGAGCGATGGCGGCATCTGACTGGCTAAATGGATTTAAGTTGCAGCCAGGTGAAAGCTTTGAGTAAAACATTTAAGAGAGTAGTTATCGATAAGCCTCGACAAATTGCATTTGAAGTTTTCACCGACGTCATTCGTTCTGCTTCTTATTCCAATTTACTTCTTCCGCAAAAATTAACTGCAAGTAATATGGATTTGCGCGATAAAGCTTTCACTACTGAATTGGTTTACGGCTCAATTCGACAAATAGGTCGAAATGACTATCTGGCATCTAAATTCAGCTCTAGGCCATGGAACGAAGTTGATTCGGGGATCGTAGATGTAGTTCGATTAGGTGCTTACCAACTCTTTGATATGCGCGTGCCAGAACATGCCGCTGTCGATGCAACTGTAAATTTAGCTCGGACAGTACTAGGCGAATCTAAGGCATCCTTTGTAAATGCTTTAATGCGAAAACTTGCCTCCAGGACTCTAGATGAGCATCTCTCAGAGGTACAGGATGATTCCATATCTTCCCTTGCGATTCGGTACAGTCATCCGGAATGGATTATCAATAGCTATCGAGATTCAATTACAGATATCAACGAATTGAAACTTCTACTGGAAGCAAATAATCGACCGACAAAACCAACTTTGGTTGCTTGGCCAGGCCTTAGCAATGTAGAAGAGTTTTCCGGTGACCTTGGTCAATATTCACCCTATGCAGTAAAAATAGATACACCTCCTACTGAGATTGACGCGATTCGAGAACGACGCGCAGGCATACAAGACGAAGGTTCACAGATACTCGCACTCGCGTTCGCTAAGGCCGCAAAGGGACGTGAACCTTGGTTGGATTTATGCGCCGGCCCTGGTGGCAAAGCAGCACTTTTATCTTATATTTCTGAAACTCCGATCCTTGCAAATGAGATATCTGAAAGTAGAGCCAAGCTAATTGAGCAAGTTGTAAAGCCTGGTACCAAAGTTTTCATAGGTGATGGAAGAGAATTTTCAGGGCTAGTAGGTTCGGTAATTGCAGATGTGCCGTGCACAGGTTTGGGTGCGTTAAGACGCAGACCGGAAGTTAGATGGCGAAGAACCCCAAGCGATTTACCTAATCTGACAAAATTACAGTTCGAATTAGCTGCTCAAGCGGTCTCAATAATTCCTACCGGCGGGGTATTTGGTTATGCCACTTGCTCTCCGCATACGGCAGAGACTCGTGCACAATGTGCTTCAATTGTAAAGAAATTAGATGTAGAGCCTATCGATGTTACGCCATTCTTGCCACAGAATTTAAAGAACGCTACGTCAGATGGATATATGCAACTATGGCCACACCGACACGACACCGATGCCATGTTCTTGGCACTCTATCGCAAGCGATGACTAGGAGATAATTAAACATGGCTCACGTTCGTATTACTCCTAGTATTTTGAATGCAGATTTAGATAATCTTGAATCAGAGATTTCGAAAATTTCTTCAGTTTCAGATTTGCTGCATTTAGATATTATGGACAATAAATTTGTCCCAAATTTAACTTGGAATTTTGAGGCCGCATCAGAAATTATTAAGAAAAGTCCACTACCGGTAGATGCTCATTTAATGATTGAGGATCCCGACACTCAGGCACCTAAGTATGCTGAAATTGGTTGCGCCAGCGTCACTATTCATTATGAAGCAGCGCAGAATGTAAGGGCAACGCTACAGGCGATACGAAAAGAGGGAGCCAGGGCCGCATTGGCTATCAAGCCGAATACTGACTTTGAAGTTTTAAGAGATTTTAGAACTGAATTGGACATGATTTTAATCATGACGGTAGAGCCAGGGTTTGGTGGACAAAAATTTATGCA
>JBEAMP010000082.1:0-4257 GCA_041165905.1 Actinomycetota bacterium | reverse complement strand
TCGAAATGGACTTTGATAAGAACGGTGTTGATTTAGCTGTTGGTTGCACATACAAATATGGAAATTCAGGCCCTGGTTCACCTGCTTGGCTTTATGTTTCAAAACGAGTACAAAAAGAGCTACAAGTTCCAATTCAAGGTTGGTTTGCACAAGCAGATCAATTTGAGATGGGTCCGATATTCGAACGTGAAATGGAAACCATGCGTGGTTTTCAAATCGCAAGCCCTGGTTTGATGGCGATTAGATGCGTCAAAACCGCTTTTGAAATGATCGAAGAGGCAACAATCAAAGCTATTGGTGAGAAGAGTGCAAAAGGAACTGAGATGATGATTGCACTTTATGATGCCTGGCTAGCTCCACTTGGCTTTGAATTAAATACTTCTCGCGTTGCCTCTGAGCGTGGCGGCCACATCTCATTAATTCATCCCGACGCTAAGGAAATCGCAGCAGCGATGCGCACTGAAATCAATGTTATTCCAGATTACAGAGTACCCAATTCAATTCGTCTTGCAATTAGTCCACTTCCAACTTCTTATGTTGAAGTTTGGGATGGTTTTGCACGATTGAGAGATTTAGTTGCTAATAAGAAATACATTGGAGCAGGACGAGGAGGATCACGCGTAACATGAGCGAAGATTTTGAATCGGCACTTACTTACACCAGTTATTTAGCAGTAGATGATCTACTTAAATTGCAGAAGCCGCTTTCTGAAGGCCCAGAACATGATGAGTTGCTATTTATTATCATTCATCAAACTTACGAACTTTGGTTTAAGCAATTAATACATGAATTTAAAGAGGCGCAAAGAGCGCTAGAAGCAAATGAAACTCATAAAGCTCTTGGAGTTTTGGGCCGCATACGTACCATTATGAAAACTTGTGTTTCACAAGTAGATATTTTGGAGACCATGACGCCTTTGCAATTTCTCTCTTTCCGAAATTATTTAGCTGCTTCAAGTGGTTTCCAATCAGCGCAATTTAGAAAAGTTGAGGCGATTCTTGGCCGTCGAGATGAGAAATTTGCCAGCCATTTACCACCTGAAACACGTGAGGAAATCAAAGATTTACTAGGCAAGAGATCTTTATGGGATTCAGTTTTGGTTTACTTATCCAAGCGTGGTGCAGATATTCCAAGTGAGATTTTAAATCGCAATTTACGAGATCACTATGCGCCAAACGAAAAGGTACAAAAGGCATTGATCAAGGTGCATCGTGAAGATCTAGAAGCTGCAATGGTTTGTGAAAAGCTAGTTGATATCGATGAAGGTCTACAAGAGTGGCGCTATCGCCATGTGAAGATGGTCGAAAGAACTATTGGTAGCAAGAGCGGTACCGGTGGATCAAGTGGCGTTAAATACTTAGCCAGCACCCTTTTTAATCCTGTTTTCCCAGATCTTTGGGAGATTAGAGCGAGCCTTTAATTATTAGCTCGGTCAATGGCTTTCGATTAGGCAAAGCTTTTTCGCGCTCCGCCATTTGAGCCGGCAAAATATCTGAATCAGTTTGGCGTCCAATTGCAACTACAACTACAGGTTCAAAAGTTGTTAAATCAAAAGTCTGGCACATAACATCATGATTAAAACCTGTCATTTGATGAGTTACATATCCGCGGTGATGAGCTTCAAAAGTTCCTTGCGAAACTGCTAAACCAAGATCATATTGATAGCTTGGATGCGGATCTCCGTTCCCTCGTTGTTTGGTGCCGACAACTAAAAGTAGCGCACTGGAATTTTTCGCCCATAACTGATTGAACTCTCCGAGTCCATTTAATATTTGATTAAAAGTTTCGTCACCACGTTTTCCAAAAATAAATCGCCAAGGTTGTTCATTAAAAGCAGATGGGGCAAGACGTGCCGCTTCTAAAATTGCATGTAAATCACCATTAGAAATTATGTCGTTGACATCAAGTGCTCTTGGGCTCCAACGATTAGTAATTAGTGGATGTAATTCCAATTCAGTTGGTGCTTTTTTAACAACTTTAGCCATGAGAAACCTTTCATCTACTTTTCCCTACAAACACTATGAACAACTATAAAGGACACGATATTCCAGGTAAATCCCGCATAATTACTTACATAAGTTGCCTTTAATTTTTAAAGTGATACCCTCGGTTTCAGAACGAGAACTCTGTATTACTAAACGGAAAAGGAGAGTACAACTCAATCTCTGATCGAAATCGATCTTGACAATTGTATGTACTGATTTAAAAATGCAAACCCGCGCTAATCACGCACAAACATTTAGACACACACCAACTTCTGTAAAACCACTAAATCAAGCGAAAATTGCAGCCCTGCTGGATCAAGAATGGGCGCGATATAAAGAGACCACCACTAAATCAGGTATTGAAAATGACGTTGCAAAGCGGGTGCTGCCCTTAGGTGCAACTAGCTCTTTCCAGCATTGGGATCCATATCCGCTATCCATAGTCTCTGCACAAGGTGCATGGATGACTGATGTTGATGGGCGACAATTACTTGATCTATCTATGGGCTTTGGTGCGATGCTTGCAGGACATTTAAATCCTGATGTGGTTCGTGAACTTCAATCTTCATTAGAAGTCGGAACGCTCTTTGTTACTCCTTCCCCAATCTCAACTGATGCAGCGGAACGAATCTGTAAACGTTTTGGTTTAGATTTAGTTCGATTTACTAACTCTGGCACTGAAGCAACAATGTATGCAGTTCGCACTGCTCGCGCGTACACAGGTCGAAATGGAATTGTAAAAATCGAAGGTGGTTACCACGGTAGCTATGACCCATTAATGGTCTCTTCAAAACCAGCTATTGAAGATGCTGGTGATTCACATCTTCCAAATTCAGTTACTCCATATGGTGCAGTTCCCGGAGAAGTTTGGGTCGCGCCTTACAACGATGCTGAAGCAATTGAAGAAATCTTTAAGAAGCATAAGGGTGAGATTGCTTGTTTAATTATGGAACCAGTTCTAGAGAACATCGGAATTGTCCTTCCGGATGCTGGTTATTTGGAAAGAGTTCGCGAACTCTGCACCGAATATGACATCGTATTAATTTTTGATGAAGTAAAAACTGGTTTAACTGCTGGACCACAAGGCGCATCAGAACGACTAGGTGTAAATCCAGATCTTATTTGTTTAGCAAAATCAATTGGTGGAGGTATTCCACTTGCAGCTTTTGGTGGAGATTTACGCTTCATGCAAACAGTTGTTGATGGTCGAATGGCCCATTTTGGTACTTTTAATGGAAATCCATTAGCTATGGCTGGTGTTCGTGCGATCGACAAAATCTGTACTCCAGAAGCTTTAGCAAAGGCTGAAAATTGGAATGATCAAGCGTTGCTAAGAATTACTGATGTAATCAATGAATATGAATTACCAGCACATACTGTTGGATTTGGAGTCAAAGGTTGCATTACTTGGTCTGCAAATCCAGTTCGTAACTATCGCGATTACAAAGCAACTAATTTCCAAGTTGCCGAACTATCATGGTTATGGTCAATCAATAGAGGAATCATTACTCCGCCAGGATTAGATGAACAGTGGTTGATTTCTTTGGCCCATGGTCAACGCGAAATTGATATTCTCGTTGAAGATTTCACAGCTTTAGCGAAGTCTCTGCGCGCATAAAGCGATAAACTACTCTTTATGTCTGAAGAGTTAATTGTTGCTCGCGGCTTAACCAAGAAATTCGGTGACTTCACTGCGGTTGATGGAATTGATTTCACTGTAAAGCGCGGAGAATCCTTTGGATTGCTTGGCCCTAACGGCGCAGGTAAATCAACCACCATGCGCATAATTGGCGCTACCTCGCAACGTACAAGTGGAGAAATCACAATACTTGGTAAAGATCCAGAGAAATTTGGGCCTCAAATTCGCGCCCATCTTGGTGTGATTCCTCAAAAAGATAATTTAGATGAACAATTAACTGTCACCCAAAATCTATACATCTATGGGCGTTACTTTGGTCTTTCAAATAAATTCATTAAAGGCAAAATTGAAGAGCTACTGGAATTTGCGCAATTAGAAGAGAAGCGTGACGCCAAAGTTGACTCTTTATCCGGCGGAATGAAGCGTCGATTAACTATTGCTAGAGCGCTAGTTTCTGAGCCAGATATTTTGATGCTTGATGAACCAACCACCGGTTTAGACCCTCAGGCTCGCCATATTCTCTGGGACCGTTTATTTCGCTTAAAAGAGAAGGGTGTAACTCTTGTTATTACCACTCACTTTATGGATGAAGCCGAACAACTCTGCGAACGATTAATTGTGATTGATCGTGGC
>JBEAMP010000081.1:0-2947 GCA_041165905.1 Actinomycetota bacterium | reverse complement strand
TTAGATAATCTAAATGAGTTGAGCCAACTCCATCATTGATATTCCAACCATTTGGAGTATTTGCAACTGCAATTACCTCTGCACCTGCTCTACGAAGAGTTTCTGGCGCCACGAAACTTGCAGCACCATTTGCGCAATCAACTACAACTTTTAATCCATCTAATTTTTGATTAAGTGTTGAGAGAAGATGTTCGATGTATCGATTTGCGGCATCTTTATCGTCAATTACCCGTCCGACTCCGCGCCCCGTTGGTCGCTGCCAAGGTTCGGACATTCGAGCTTGAATTTGATCTTCGATTGCATCATCTAATTTCCCACCGCCACGAGCGAATAATTTAATTCCGTTATCCGGCATTGGATTATGAGAAGCTGAGAGCATTACGCCCAAATCAGCTCCCGATTCGCCAACTAAATATGCAATTGCAGGTGTTGGTAGAACTCCGACTCTGTAAACATCAACACCAGCGCTAGTTAAACCAGCAACGACTGCAGCTTCAAGAAATTCTCCAGATGCACGAGAGTCGCTGCCGACGATTGCTTTCGGGCGATTTTTATTAGCATCTCCGATTTGCTCAACGAGAATATGCGCAGCAGCAACAGATACATTTAAGGCAAGTTCTGCTGTTAAATCGCGATTAGCAAGTCCACGAATACCATCGGTACCGAAGAGACGCTTCGCATCCATATTCGCGGATCTGCGATTCGAAATTAACGCTTTGAGTACTGTGAGCGCTTACGAGCCTTCTTTAGACCGTACTTCTTACGCTCAATTACACGTGCATCACGTGTTAAGAATCCAGCTTTCTTAAGCGCTGGACGATTTGCATCTACATCGATTGCATTTAGAGCACGTGCAATGCCAAGACGAAGTGCGCCTGCTTGTCCAGAAACTCCACCACCATCAATACGTGCAAATACATCGTACTGATTCTCTGCACCTACTGTGCGAAATGGTTCAGAGACTAACTGCTGGTGAACTTTATTTGGGAAATAATCAGGAAGAGCTTTGCCATTAACAACCCAGCGACCAGTACCTGGTGTTAGTCGAACGCGAGCAACTGCTTCCTTGCGTCGACCGGTACCTGCACCTGGCGCCTTAACTGCTGGACGATTTGTTGCTGCAGCAGGTGTTGATGAAGAGTAAGAAGTAGGAATTGAATCTTCTTCTAGCAAATTCTGATCTGACATTTATTTCTTTTCCTTACTTCTGATTTACTTCTTGACGATTTGTGAAACTTGGTCGAATACGAATGGAATTGGTGCTTGTGCTGAATGTGGATGTTCTGCACCTGCATAAACTTTTAGCTTGGTAGCTTGTGCGCGACCGATTGAATTCTTTGGCAACATTCCTTTGATTGCCTTCTCAACAGCACGTGTTGGATGCTTCTCAAGTAATTCACCGTAAACAGTTGAAGTTAAACCACCTGGGAAGTTTGAGTGGCGATGTGCCATCTTCTGGGAGATTTTGTTTCCTGAAAGCGCAATCTTCTCTGCATTGATAACAATTACGAAATCACCCATGTCCATGTGTGCTGCAAAAGTTGGCTTGTGCTTGCCGCGTAGTAACGCAGCAGCATGTGTTGCCAGACGTCCAAGAACTACGTCCTCTGCATCGATGATGTACCACTTACGGACAGCATCGCCAGGCTTTGGGCTATATGTGCGCACGCTACTTACTCCTTCAATTACTGCTTTTATTGTGTGCGGCTTTTCGACCGCGCAGAGGGCAAACTTTACCTTTGAGCGTGAAATGGGTCAAAACGAGCCTTTTACGCCCACTTTTTCACTTCTTAGTGGTCGAAAACAGGCTCATTTGACTCATAAACATGGCCATTTGCGCCGAAAATCAGGAACCTGGTGAAGCCGCGACAGAACCAACGATCGTGAGTCACTGTCAGCACAGTTCCTTCATATTGATTAAGCGCATTCTCCAAACTCTCAGCGCTCGCTAAATCTAAGTTATCAGTAGGTTCATCAAGCAAGAGCAAAGTGTCGCCAGCAAGTTCTAGAAGTAAAACTTGGAATCTCGCCTGCTGACCACCAGAGAGTTGTGAAAATTTTTGATTAGCAGCTTGGTCGATTTCGTATTTACCTAATACTGATTTCGCTGCTCCTAATTGCAATGAATGCTCTTCCCATAAAATTTCTAACAGTGTTTTATTTTCAAACTCTGGATGGGCATGAGTTTGAGCAAAGTAACCCACCTCTACTCGAGCTCCATATTTAAAATCACCACTATATTTAACAGTGTTATCGCCACCAATTAAACGTAAGAAGTGAGATTTACCAGTTCCGTTCTTTCCAAGAACTGCAACCCGATCACCATAAAAAACTTCAAAATTAAATGGCTCAGTCAGACCATTGAGCGCAAAGTTTTCAAATGTTAATGCGCGAACTCCGGTTCGGCCGCCTCTAAGTGCAACTCGAACATTTTGTTCGATAGGTGGCGCTGGAGGTGCGCCTAACTCTTCAAATTTACGTAAACGAGTCTGCATGGCTCGATATTTTGAAGCCATATCTGGTGAAGATTTTGCTTGATTGCGCAAAGTTAAAACCAGCTCTTTTAAGCGAGTATGTTCCTGCTCCCAGCGCAACAAAACTTCTGCGAAGCGTTCATTACGGGCACGGCGTGCTTCATGCCAAGTTGAGAATTTTCCGCCATGAACCCAAGCTGTATTTCCATTATGACCTTGTTCTAAAGCAACTATTTTTGTAGCTACCTCTTCCAACAATTCGCGATCGTGGCTAACAAAAAGCACTGTTTTCTTAGTCTCTTTAATTACCTGTTCTAACCAACGCTTTGAGGGAACATCTAAATAGTTATCCGGCTCATCAAGAAGTAAGGTTTCTTCAGGGCCTTCCATCAGGGCGCGAACTACTAACTTCTTCTGTTCACCGCCTGAGAGCGTATTTACTAAGCGATCTTGGACTTTATCAAATGGTTTGC
>JBEAMP010000080.1:0-9000 GCA_041165905.1 Actinomycetota bacterium | reverse complement strand
GTTCAGGATCGTATTTCAGAACTCCGTAAGGAAATTGAAATTACAGATTCAGATTGGGATCGCACTAAGTTGCAGGAGCGTCTTGCAAAACTTGCAGGTGGTGTTTGTGTCATAAAAGTTGGCGCACACACAGAAGTAGAGCTCAAAGAGAAGAAACATCGTTTAGAAGATGCAATCTCTGCAACACGTGCAGCTGTTGAAGAGGGAATCGTTATCGGTGGCGGTGCGGCACTTGTGCATGCAGCTGATTCACTTGAAGGCGACCTTGGCTTTACTGGCGATAAGGCAGTTGGTGTTCGACTAGTTCGTAAAGCTGCTGACGAACCACTTCGTTGGATTGCTGAGAACGCTGGACTTGAAGGATATGTCGTTGTATCAAAGGTTCGTGCATTGAAGCCAAATGAAGGTTACAACGCAGCAACCGATACTTACGGTGATCTTGCAAAAGATGGTGTTATCGATCCAGTAAAGGTAACTCGCTCAGCTCTTGCTAATGCAGCATCAATTGCAGCAATGTTCATTACAACAGAAGCGCTCGTCTTCGAAAAGAAAGATGATGAAGAGGCAGATGCTGGACATGGACATAAGCATGGCCCTGGAGGTCACACTCACTAAGCATTAAATTCTCTCGAGAAATCCTCGGCAATGCTGAGCTTCGAAAATGAAAAGCAACTACACATTTTCTACGCTCACATCACCGGGGATTTCTCGCATTATTCATCTAAATATAAGATTCACCCTTATTGAGAGGGGGCGGTTTTGAGCGAGTTTGAAAAAGTAGCGATGCTCGGACTGACCTATGACGATGTCCTCTTATTGCCCGGCCCTTCAGATGTAGTGCCCTCTGAGGTCGAAACCGGCACTTGGCTAACTCGCAAGATTAAATTAGATATCCCATTGGTTTCATCAGCAATGGATACCGTCACTGAATCACAGATGGCGATAGCTCTAGCAAAAGCTGGTGGCATTGGAATTATTCACCGAAATCTTTCAATTGAAGAGCAAGTTACGCATGTAAAACTCGCAAAGAATGTTGGTTTAGTTGGCGCTGCAGTTGGCGTCGGTGAAGATGGATTCAAAAGAGCCCAAGCTGTTATTGAAGCTGGTGCGGATGTAGTTGTTGTTGATACCGCTCATGGCCATCATCGTGCAGTTTTAGATTCCATTGAAAGAGTAAAGAAATTTTCATCTGATACTCAAGTAATTGGTGGAAATATCGCAACACGTTCCGGTGCGCAGGCATTAATTAATGCTGGTGCAGATGGAGTTAAAGTTGGCGTTGGACCTGGATCGATTTGCACAACTCGTGTAGTTGCAGGCGTTGGTGTTCCACAAATTACCGCCATCATGGAAGCTAATAAAGCTTGTAGCAAAGCAGGAGTGCCTTTAATTGCAGATGGTGGATTGCAATATTCAGGAGACATCGTAAAAGCGATTGTTGCTGGTGCAAATTCTGTAATGCTTGGTTCGCTCTTTGCCGGATGCGATGAATCTCCATCAGAATTAGTTGAAATTGATGGTGTTAAATTTAAAGTTTATCGAGGTATGGGTTCTCTAGGTGCTATGCAATCTCGTGGTGAACAGAAGTCATATTCAAAGGATCGTTACATGCAAGACGATGTCCTTTCTGAAGATAAATTAGTACCAGAAGGTATTGAAGGAAAAATTCGTTATCGTGGACCCGTTACTTCAGTAATTCATCAATTAGTTGGAGGGCTACGAAGTGGCATGGGTTATGCAGGCGCACCTGACATTGAAGCATTACGTAAAGAAGGACAATTAATTCGCATTACCTCTGCAGGTCTAAAAGAGAGCCATCCACATGATGTGGCAGAGATAAAGGACGCTCCTAATTATGCAAAATAGTATTGAAATTGCACCTGGCAAACGTGCGCGAGTTGCTTATTCATTCGACGACATCGCAGTAGTGCCAAGTCGACGCACTCGCGATCCAAAAGATGTATCTACTGAATGGCAGATTGACGCATATAAATTTGAAATTCCAATGATGGCGGCACCAATGGATTCCGTTATGTCTCCAGAGACCGCCATTGAAATTGGTCGATTAGGCGGGTTGGGAGTTCTCAATCTTGAAGGTTTGTGGACACGCTATGACGATCCACGAATTCCACTTGGAGAAATTGCATCCATGCCAGAAAAACATGCAACTCTTCGCATGCAAGAGATTTATTCGGCGCCAATTCGTCCAGAGTTGATTAAGGAACGAATTAAACAGATTCGCGATGCTGGGATCACAGTTGCCGCATCTTTATCCCCGCAACGCACTGCCGAACTTCATAAAACAGTTATCGATGCAGGTGTGGATATTTTCGTAATTCGCGGTACCACAGTTTCAGCAGAACATGTTGGTTCTGGAGAAGCACTTAACTTAAAGAAGTTTATATATGAGCTAGATGTGCCAGTAATTGTTGGCGGTGTAGCAAATGGAACAGCAGCACTTCACTTAATGCGTGCAGGTGCGGCAGGTGTATTAGTCGGTTTTGGCGGCGGCGCAGCGCACACCACTCGAAAAGTTTTGGGTGTTGAAGTACCGATGGCATCGGCAGTTTCTGAAGTTGCTGCTGCACGTCGTGAATATTTAGATGAATCTGGTGGACGTTATGTTCATGTTATTGCGGATGGTTCAGTTGGTCGATCTGGCGATATTGCGAAAGCAATTGCATGTGGCGCCGATGCAGTGATGATGGGTTCTCCACTTGCTAAAGCAACTCAGGCGCCGGGGCTTGGTTGGCACTGGGGTTCTGAAGCGCATCACCAAGAACTTCCAAGAGGCGAAAGAGTTTCAGTCGGAACCGTAGGAACTCTTGAGGAAATTTTGGTTGGACCATCACATTCATCCGATGGATCAATGAATATGTTTGGTGCACTGCGTCGCGCGATGGCAACTTGCGGATATTCAACATTGAAGGAATTCCAGCGCGTTGAGGTTCTTATAACTCGTGGCTAATTCAAACTCGGGCGTACTAGTTGTTGATTTTGGTGCCCAATATGCGCAATTAATTGCGCGCCGAGTTCGAGAAGCAAATGTTTTCTCTGAGATTGTGCCATCACATATCTCTGCAGCTGAGGTTAAGGCGAAAAACCCACAAGCAATTATTTTGTCTGGTGGCCCTTCTTCTGTATATGAAGAGCATGCGCCTACCTTTGATAATGAGATTCTAAAACTTGGAATTCCGGTCTTTGGAATTTGTTATGGATTTCAAGCCATGGCAGCAGCGCTCGGAGGAGTGGTTACAAAAACTGGAAAATCTGAGTTTGGTCGCACTCAACTAACTGCGAAGGGATCAAAGATATTCAAAGATCTTCCATTAAAACAACTGGTATGGATGTCTCATGGCGATGCAGTGACCCAAGCGCCATCTGGATTTACTATCTGCGCAAATACTTCTGATACGCCGGTAGCTGCATTTGAGAATGAGAGCGCACAATTAGCTGGCGTGCAGTTTCACCCAGAAGTTTTACATTCCGAATATGGTCAAACAATTCTGCATAACTGGCTAATTAATATCGCTAAATGCAATCCAACTTGGACTACTCAAAATATTGCTGAAGCTGAAATTGCAAAAGCTAAAGAAGTTATTGGTCAGAAGCGAGTAATTTGTGGGCTTTCAGGTGGAGTTGATTCGGCAGTAGCAGCTGCGATTATTCAGCGTGCAGTTGGAAATCAACTTACCTGTGTATTTGTAGATCACGGCCTTCTACGAAGTGGCGAAGCAGAGCAAGTAGAGCGCGAATTTGTTGCTGCGACCGGCGTTGATTTAGTTGTTGTTGATGCCAAGAAACAATTCCTTGATGCGCTTTCTGGTGTCGAAGATCCAGAAGAGAAGCGCAAAATTATTGGTCGTGAATTTATTAGATCATTTGAGAAAGCTGCGCGTGATATTGCAACTGGCGGCGAAGTCGAATTTTTAGTCCAAGGTACGCTCTATCCAGATGTAGTCGAATCAGGTGGCGGTACCGGAACAGCGAATATCAAATCACATCACAATGTTGGTGGATTACCAGACGATCTAAAGTTTAATTTAGTAGAACCTCTGCGTACGTTATTTAAAGATGAAGTAAGACAAGTAGGTTTGCAGCTAGGACTTCCAGAAGAGATCATCTGGCGACAGCCATTTCCTGGCCCGGGGCTAGCAGTGCGAATAATCGGAGAGGTAACTTCAGATCGATTAGAAGTATTACGCCAAGCCGATTTAATTGTCCGCGAAGAGTTAAAGGCCGCCGGCCAAGATCGTTCAATTTGGCAATGTCCCGTGGTGCTTCTTGCAGATGTTAGAAGCGTTGGCGTTCAAGGTGACGGCAGAACATACGGACACCCAATTGTGTTAAGGCCGGTATCAAGTGAAGATGCGATGACTGCAGATTGGTCAAGATTGCCATATGAATTACTTGAGAAAATTTCTACTCGAATTACCAACGAAGTTCGGGAAGTAAATCGTGTAGTTTTAGACATCACTAGTAAGCCACCTGGAACAATTGAGTGGGAGTAAAGAAATGAAGAAGAAGTTAGCTGCAGTCCTTTCAGCGCTATTAGTTAGCTCTGCCTTAGTGGCAGTTTCAGCTCCAACGGCAGAAGCTGCAATCAAGTGTGCTCAAGCAACTGCTAAAGCGCACACACCAGGCAAAGTTGCACAACCAACTAAGACTGCAAAACCTCTCCCAAAGAAATTTACTTTCGATACCAATTGTGGCGTGATTGAAGTTTCTTTAAATCAAAAGGCGCCAATCACGATTACCTCTTTAGCGGCCCTTATTAAAGGTAAGTATTACGACAATTCACTCTGTCATCGCTTAACTACACAAGGTTTGTATGTACTGCAATGTGGCGATCCAACTTTGACTGGAGCAGGAAATCCAACTGGCTGGAAGGGCTATAAAGATGAAAACTTGCCTAAGAACGCCAACAACAACTATCCAGCCGGCACTGTAGCTATGGCAAATTCAGGTCCAGGAACAAATGGTTCGCAAGTTTTCTTTGTTTATGAAAACACCACCCTTGGGCCTAATTACACAATTTGGGGAAAGATCACCAAAGGCCTAGATATCGTTAGATATGTTGCTAAGCAAGGTGCGATAACTCAAGATGCAACTGGCAAAATTGTTTATACTGGTGATGGTTTTACCGCACAGCCTGTACAAATCAAGAGCGCCAAAGTTTCCTAAACCAGTTCTTCTTAATAATTTTCTGGTCAGCTGGTTCATCTGGCGTTAAAACATCAGTAATAGCTGGTGAAGATTCGTCCAATGAATCGGCAATTACATCTAAGTTAGAGATAATTGAAGCTAATTTAACGACGACTTCGCTGTTGATTACATTAGTTTGCTTCATAAGTGATTCTCGAAGAATCGATGCCGATGCGCGTAAATCATTTGCAGTTGCTTCTAGGTCTTCACTTTCAGCTTTATCTGCAACTGCATAACTTGCTGATGAGAGCGCCAAAGCAACTTCTCTACGAATTCTTTCGGGAACACCACCATCAATCGAAAGATCGAATAAAGTGCGAGATATTGAGCGAACTTGAACAATAATATGTTCGGTAGATACCGCTCTTAAATATAAGACTTCGGCCACCGCTAAATTATCGTTTGGTAACCACCTAGAAGAGCGCTTAGCTTCTAAAGCTTGGCCACGTAGATTTGGAATAGTCTCAACTAAATTTCTACCCCTAGCCAACCACCTACCAGCAGATGCAGTATCAAAAGTTGAAGCAACACCTTCAGCCATATCTGAAAGTAATGTGGCAGCGCGTTTGGTGTAACTTCCAATTAATTCCAAGGTACGACCAGTTGGTGTTTTAGGGTGAGCATAAAAAGAGAAAATCACTGCAATGATTGCACCAATAAAAGTCTCTCCAAGTCGAGTGAAAGCTTTATTTTCACTAATCCCCGGGCCAATAACAATTAATGCAGTAACCGGCACATTTACAGATGCCACTTCACCAAGATGCAGAGCACGTGCTGCAAAAGCACCAAGTACTACTGTGGTGAAAATTGCGATATTTCCAAAATCAAAAATTCCTACGGCAAGAAGCGCAACGGAGGCGCCAATAGCTGTTCCGACTATTTGACCAAAGCCTTCTCGGAAAGATTTATAGGTCGAAATACGAATGCTGAGTGCGCATGCGATAGCCGCAATTAGCCCACCGTTTTCAATTACTAAATTTCCCACCTGCCAAGCAACAGCTGAGGCAATACCTGCGATTAATACTTGGCGAATCCAATATCGACGTAATCTAATCGCATTGATTATTTCGCCATACCAATCGCGTTTCATTTGATTAATCAGTATTTACGATCTTAAAAGCTTCAGCTAAGTGACCAACTGGTAAGCCACCAACGCCGGCATTTCGTTCCGCCCATTCGCGGACCATACGTTCGAGCTCTTTGTTATGTGCCGTTTGAGAAACATGCGCATTTAAGGCTGCCATCTTCTTTGGAAAAGTTTCAGTGATATCCACCCAATAATCAGGTGAGTGGTGCGCATAAACCCAAACCTCTTTCACGCGCCACGGTTCGAGACCTTCTTCATTTTTTAAATCCATAAATGCAAATGGATTTCTGGCATCTGGATAAACTGCTTGAATTGCCGCTTCGCCTGCTGCTAAATGATCAGGGTGGCTGGCACCAATTCGATCCCAATTTCGTTCTGGACTTTGAATTAACATGCGATCGGGTTTATGTATTCTAATTTGACGAACAATATCTTTTCGAAGTCCAAGAGTTGGTTCGAGATGACCATCGCGGTAATTTAAATAAATTACATCTTTAACACCCAGAACTCGTGCAGCATCGCGTTGTTCGCGTTGACGAGTTGCAGCCATCTCTTCCTGCGGGACACCAGATTCTTCTCCGCCTTGATCACCATTAGTGCAGCAAACATAGGTAATCTCAATACCTTTCGCAGCAAGTTTTGCGACAGTTCCGCCTACGCCAAAATCGGCATCATCTGGGTGCGCATTAACTACGAGTATGCGCGAAATCTCTTTATCGTCACGTGGTTCCACGGGCATAGTCTCCCACGACCAATAGACTCTTGCCTCATGTCCAGCGATCAATCAGATCCGTTATTAAGTGGCTTAAATCCGCAGCAAGCAGCTGCGGTTATTCATAGTGGAACGCCATTATTAGTTGTCGCTGGAGCTGGTTCTGGAAAAACTCGAGTTTTAACTCGTCGAATCTCTTATTTAATGGCGCGCAGAAATATTCGACCTTTTGAAATTTTAGCAATTACTTTCACCAACAAAGCAGCCGGAGAGATGAAAGAGCGCGTTTCCGAACTTGTCGGACCAATTGCAAAGTCAATGTGGGTCTCAACATTCCACTCCGCGTGTGTTCGAATTCTTAGAATTGAAGCGCATCGTTTGGGGTACTCAAATAATTTCACTATTTACGATAGCGCAGACTCTCAAAAACTAATTGCCTTAGTTTGCAAAGATTTAAATCTTGATCCAAAGAGATATCCGCCTCGCCAATTTGCTTCGACAATTTCAAATGCAAAGAACGAATTGCTTGGACCTGCGGATTATCTGAATTCAACCAGTAATCAATACGAACAGATATGTGCAGATGTCTATTCGCTCTACCAGAAACGTTTGGGCCAAGCCAACGCAATGGATTTTGATGATTTAATAATGAAAACTGTTGAGGTTATTCAACGTTTTCCAGAGGTCAAAGCCAGACTGCGCTCTAGATTTAGACATATTTTGGTTGACGAATATCAAGATACCAATCATGCGCAATATATGTTAGTCAAAGAATTAGTTGGAAAAGACGAAGAGGGAATTCCAGCTGCAGAACTTTGCGTTGTAGGAGATGCTGATCAATCAATTTATGGATTTCGTGGCGCAACAATTCGTAATATCTTGCAATTCGAATTAGATTATTTAGATGCGGAAACAATTTTACTCGAACAGAATTACCGCTCAACTCAGAACATTCTTAGCGCCGCTAATGCAGTTATCGAACAGAATCAGGGCCGAAAAGCTAAGAACTTATGGTCTGAAGCTGGCGCTGGATCTGCGCTAATCGGATATGTTGCCGAAAGCGAACATGATGAGGCTGAATTTATCTCAGGTGAGATAAAGAGGTTATCTCAAGATGGCACCTCTAAATATGGAGATACCGCTATTTTCTATCGCACCAATGCACAATCTCGTGTTTTTGAAGAAGTTTTTATGCGCTCTGGTCTGCCATATAAAGTAGTTGGCGGAGTTCGATTTTATGAACGTAGAGAAATTAAAGATTTCCTTGCTTATCTCAAAATCCTAGTGAATTTAGAAGATGAAGTATCGCTACGTCGAATTATAAATGTTCCTAAAAGAGGCATAGGTGATCGTGCAATTGAAACAATTGAAAGTATTGCAAATTCCCGGGGCATCACTTTCTGGCAGGCACTTAATACAGTTGCAAATAGCTCTGATCTGGGTGGTCGGGCAACAGCGTCGCTCTCTAGTTTTGTCTCTTTGATTCTTACTCTAAATGTTCTAGTAGAGGCAGGCACAAAGCCTTCAACAATTCTTGAAGCGACATTGGAACAATCCGGTCTATTAGCTGAACTACAGAACAGCAATGACCCACAAGATGAATCCCGAGTTGAGAATTTACAAGAATTAGTCGCGGTATCAATTGAATATGAAGAGACCCCAATTGAGGAATTGCCGGATGAATCAAAAATTTCATTAGCCGGCTTTTTAGAGCAGGTTGCCTTAGTTGCAGACTCCGATGAAATTCCTGAAGGTGAAGATCATGGTGGAGTAATTACTTTAATGACTTTACATACCGCTAAGGGATTGGAATTTCCAACAGTCTTTTTAACTGGCTTGGAAGATGGCATCTTCCCTCACAACCGAACTTTGGGTGAACGTGATGAATTAGAAGAAGAGAGACGTCTTGCATATGTTGGATTAACCAGAGCGCAAGAACGTTTATATTTAACTCGCGCCGAATATCGAAGCGCTTGGGGAGCGCCCAATTACAACC
>JBEAMP010000079.1:0-30470 GCA_041165905.1 Actinomycetota bacterium | reverse complement strand
TGGCCGAAGATGAAATCGACGTCCCTGACTTTATGAAGTAATGCCATTTATCTTCACCAACAGATTAGGTGGAGTAAGTAAGGACCCTTTTGCTTCTGCCAATTTAGGTGATCATGTCGGTGACGATTTAGATTCTGTCATTGAAAATCGCGCTCAACTTGAATCTCAAATTGGTATGCCGATTGTGTTTATGAATCAAGTCCATGGAGATACGGTGGTGCTAGTTGAGAAAAAATCAAATACTCCAACTTGCGATTCATTAATCACTACCGAACGAAAATTGGCAGTTGCCGTTATGGTTGCAGATTGCATTCCATTACTATTGAAATCTGATGTAGCTGTTGCTGCAGTACATGTTGGTAGAAAAGGTTTAATGAATGGCATCGCTAGAAAAACCATTGAAGCCATGCGAGATCTTGGAGCTGAAGTAATCCACTCATATATCGGACCAAACATTTGTGGTGGGTGCTACGAAGTAGGTGAGGATATTTTTAAAGAAGTATCTTCCAAATACCCAAGTTCAGATTCCTCCGGTCGAACTGGTAAGGCAACCCTTGATTTAGCTTCAGGTTTAAAGAGCGATCTTAAGGACACAGTACTTTTAGATTTATCCAGTTGTGTACTAGAAGATAAAAATGCTTTCTCGTATCGAAGAGATGGAATTACTGGTCGACAAGCAGGTGTAATTTGGCTATAGATCGTAAAGCTCAACTGGCTGAAAATTTGGCTGCTGTTAAAGCTTCAATACCTAATGATGTTCATTTGATTGTGGTGACCAAGACCTTTCCCTTAAGCGATGCGCAATTGCTTCACGATTTAGGCGTTTTAGAATTTGGCGAGAACCGCGATCAAGAAGGCAAAGAGAAAGCACCATTCGTTCCAGGAAAATGGCATTTTCAGGGTCAACTTCAAAGCAATAAACTTAAGTCGATTACAACCTGGGCGGATGTAATTCAAACAATAGATTCGTTGAGGTATGTAGCGCTGGTTTCAAAAGCTAGCGAGAAGAATTTAGAAGTCTTTATTCAAGTTTCATTGGATGGTGAAGTACACAGAGGTGGGGCGCTTCCTGAACAACTAAATCAGATTGCTGATTCCATATTGGCTACTTCAAATCTAAAACTTCAAGGATTGATGGCAGTGGCGCCTCTAGGAGAGCAACCAGATAGCGCATTTGAGCGGCTGGCCAAGATTCATCAAAACTTCGTAACTGCCTACCCAACCGCCCCTTATTTATCATCAGGAATGAGCGGCGATTACCTTTCAGCTATTAAACATGGCGCGACACATATCCGCCTGGGCTCTTCAATACTCGGTTCACGAACCTGATTTACTTAAAATTATCCCTATGTCCAGTCTTAAGAAATTAGGAAATTTTCTCGGTCTTACAGATGACCTTGAGAGCGAAGAAGTCTCACAAGAAGTAGAGCGCCCACGAATTCGCGTTCGAGAATCGCGTTCATTTAGCGCAGTTCAAGCAACTCCAGTCGCTAATGCGCCGGTTTCAGAGTTTGCTGCTCCTGCGAGCAATCAGATTTTTACAGTTAATCCTCGCTCTTATAACGAAGCCAGAGTAATCGGCGAACGTTATCGCGAAGGAAACACAGTGCTCATGAATTTAACTGATATGGGAGATGAAGAACGTAAGCGTCTTGTTGATTTTGCAAGTGGTTTGGTATTCGGCCACCATGGCACAATCGAACGCGTTACTTCAAAAGTTTTCTTGCTCTCACCTGCAAATGTAATGGTCTCTTCAGAAGTCAAGACCGCTGCAGCTGAAGCAAGTTTCTTCAATCAGAGCTGATAAATGCTCGGTATTTGGGTAGCGCGTTTTCTTCAAGTATTTATCTTCGCATTGTTTGCGCGTTTAATTCTTGATTACGTCAGAATGTTTAAGCCAAGCTGGACGCCTCGTGGCCTAATGCTCTGGTTTGCAGAAAGCGTATACACATTTACCGACCCGCCACTAAATTTTTTCCGAAAGTTTATTCCACCACTACGTCTTGGTGGAGTAGCACTAGATCTATCCTTTATTGTGCTTTTCTTTGCAGTGCAAATATTGCAAGGTTTAGCACTTGCTTACCTATAAATTTAAGCTTTAATTAAGTTAAAGGTAAAACCTAGTTCGGTATCGCAAAGCAAAGCGCTATCTAACTTCATCTCAACTGCCAAAACTTCACGTTTGATGTGATCAAGTGATTCTGAAACAGCAGATGCCATATCAGAGGTTGCATTCCAAGAGACGATAATTCGATCAGAAATATCAAATCCGGCACTCTTGCGACCCTCTTGAAGAGCACGAATTACTTCTCGCACATTGCCCGCATTTATCAATGCTTGCGTCAAAGTCAGATCTAGCGCTACAGACTCTCCATTATTGGAGGCAACTGACCAGCCACTCTTTGGTTGCTCGGTAATAACTAGATCTTCAGGAGTAATTTCAAAGTCGCCAAGCTTTGCAATACCTTTAATGCGTACCTCAGCAACCAACGCTGCAGCATCTGCTGCAGCAATTAACTTTGCTACATCTTGAACTGCTCCACCATATTTTGCGCCTAGTGCACGGAAGTTTGCTTTGATACTAACGCTGACTAAATCTCCAGAAGCATTAGCAATATCTTCCAATTCAAGAACATTTAATTCATCAGCAATTTGATCTCGCATATCAGCTGGGAGATTTGCCCAGCCACTTGCTGCAATAAGCGCCCGTCCTAATGGCTGCCTAATTTTCACCGATGATTCTGCTCTTGCAGCACGACCTAATTCGACAATGCGACGGGTAAGTGCAACTTGGTCTCGAAGATTTACATCAATTAAAGCGGAATTAATTTCTGGCCAACTTGTTAAATGAATTGATGCGGCAGCATCGGACTCAACAGGCTTGATTAGTTCTTGCCAGACATGCTCAGTAATAAATGGAACCATAGGTGACATTAATTGAGTAAGTACCTTGATGCATTCATGCAAAGTCGCAAGCGCAGCAGGGTCACCATCCCAGAAGCGGCGACGGCTTCGTCGAACATACCAGTTTGATAAATCATCAATATATGTAGCAAGCAATCGGCCAGCAGTTTGTGAATCAAAATCTGCATATGCAGCATCAACATCTTTAATAAGAAGTTGCAACTCAGACAAAATCCAACGATCCATGATCGGTCTGCCAATTTGGGCAGGAGATTGAGTCAGATCAAAATTAGATGCTCGGGCATAAAGTGACATAAAGGAAATCGTGTTCCAGTAGGTCAGAAGTGTTTTACGGATTACCTCTTGAATTGCATCATGTCCAACTCTGCGAGCAGCCCAAGGAGAACCTGCAGCCAACATGAACCAACGAACTGCATCCGCGCCGTGTTGATCCATCAATGCCATTGGCTCGAGAACATTTCCGAGATGCTTTGACATCTTGCGACCATCTTTATCCAAAATATGTCCTAAGCAGAGGACTGTCTTGTATGAAGATTGATCGAAAACCAAGGTGCCAATAGTCATCAAGGTATAAAACCAGCCACGAGTTTGGTCTATTGCCTCGCAGATAAAATCAGCAGGATAAGAATTTTTAAATTTCTCTTCTGAGCCAGGCTTATGTGGGTAGCCCCACTGCGCAAATGGCATTGCGCCAGAGTCGTACCAGCAATCAATAACTTCTGGCACGCGAACCATTTCACCTTTTCCATCTGAACATTCAGAACAAGGGAACTTTATGTCATCTACAAACGGACGGTGCGGATCTAAATTTGATAGCTCTTGTCCCGCCAGTTGACCAAGTTCTTTTAATGAACCAATTGCAATTTCGTGACTCTTATCTGCACTTGAGCAACGCCAGATAGGAAGTGGTGTACCCCAATATCTATTGCGAGAGAGAGCCCAATCAATATTGTTATTTAACCAATCTCCGTATCGACCAGTTTTGATGGTTTCAGGGTGCCAATCGGTTTTCTGATTTTCGCGAATTAACGCATCTTTAATTGAAGTTGTCCGGATGTACCAAGATGGTTGCGCATAGTAAATAAGTGCGGTGTGGCAGCGCCAGCAGTGTGGATATTGATGCTCATATGGTTGATGCTTGTATAACAAACCGCGTACTTTTAAATCTTTAACAATTGGCTTATCGGCATCTTTAAAGAAAAGATCTCCAACTAATTGAATGCCTGTCTCAAAATGGCCATCAGGTCGAACCGGATTTACTGTTGGCAAGTTATATGAACGGCATGTCTTTAAGTCATCAGCACCAAATGCAGGCGCCTGATGTACTAAGCCAGATCCATCTTCAGTGGTTACATAATCTGCAAGAACCACAAAGTGCGCATCCGGAATTTCTACAACATCGAAAGGACGGCTATAAGTAATACGCTCCAGCTCTTTGCCTTTGTAACGTTTCAGAATTTCAGTCTCGCCATCGAGCTTAGAAAGTAAAGCTTCAGCCAGAACTAGGATTTCTGAATTTTCATCTTTTGTTACTTTAACTGCAACATAGTCAACATCAGCATTTGCAGCTACAGCGGTATTCGAGATTAAAGTCCAAGGAGTGGTGGTCCAGACCAAGAAACTTGCTTTCAAATCTTTGAGCTCTCCACCGGTGATAGGGAAGCGAACATAAACTGAAGGGTCAGTAACTGTTTCGTATCCTTGGGATAATTCGTGATCTGAAAGTCCGGTACCGCAACGTGGGCAATAAGGCGCAACACGGTGATCTTGAACCAAGAGACCTTTCTTCCAAATCTCTTTTAGTGACCACCATACTGATTCAACATATTCCGGAGACATAGTCCAATAAGCTTCATCAAAATCAACCCAGAAGCCCATTCGATTTGTCATTGTTGTAAATGCATCAACATGGCGTTGAACAGACTCTTTACATTTGGCATTAAATTGAGCAATACCGAATTTTTCGATATCTCCTTTACCTGAAAATCCGAGTTCCTTTTCAACTGCAATCTCTACTGGAAGTCCATGGCAATCCCAACCCGCTTTGCGAACTACTTGGTGACCTTTCATAGTCTGATAGCGAGGGAATACATCTTTGAAAACACGCGCTTCGATATGGTGAGTACCTGGCATACCGTTGGCAGTAGGTGGACCTTCAAAGAAAGTCCAAGAATTTTGACCTTCGTGAGCCTTGACGCTCTGATGGAATATCGCATTACTCTCCCAAAATGAGAGAACCTCGTGCTCCATCTTTGGGAGGTCAATCGAGGCCGGAATTGCGCGGTAGCCGGTCATTTGCAAATTCTAATTGACCGCCTAATCGCGCGCCTAATTGGCGCAGTGAGCTAATACAAATTAAAGTTTCGCCCCTCATGGCTCTTAAAAATATCGCTAAGAAATTAGCAAAAAAAGCAGCAAAGAAGGTTGCGCCTACAAAGTCATCGAAAGGTGCTGCGAAAAAGGCTGCAAAGAAAGCTCCTGCGAAACCGGTAAAGCCGGCCAAGAAGGCAGCGCCAGCTAAGAAAGCTGTTGCTAAACCTGCTGCGAAAAAGGCTGCAAAAAAAGCTCCTGCTAAACCAGTAAAGCCAATCAAGAAAGCAGCGCCAGCTAAGAAAGCTGCAGCTAAGAAGTCAGATGATTCGATTAAAACTTCTGCGATTGCAGGTTCAAAGGCAACGCTAAAAGTAGATACCAAGAATCAGACTGTGCAAGTTGCAATGGCATCTTCGCAGGTAGCAGAAGTAGTCATCGAAGAAAAACGTTTGATGATGCCACCGCCGCCGCCACCAAAGAAGAGCGGAAAGCAGACTCATCTAAAACCACTTAAAGCAGCTCCTGCACCATTAGTAATCGCAGATCAAGAGAGTTGGAGTGCATCTGAATTAAAGGCAATGCGCGCTAATTTATCCAAAGAACTTGAACGCCTAAAAGTGGATTTAGCAAAGGTTGAATCTGAGATGGATTCGCTTATTAAAGATGGTGGCGAAGGTGCTGGCGATGACCAAGCTGATGCGGGCAATAAAACTTTTGAACGCGAACATGAGATGTCTCTGTTAATTAATGCTAGAGATATGGTTATCCAAACCGAACGAGCCATCGATCGCATTGATAATAAGAGTTATGGAGTCTGCGAAGTTTGCGGAAGCCAGATTGGTAAAGCACGTTTAGAGGTTTTCCCGCGCGCAACACTTTGCATGTCTTGCAAGCAAAAGGAAGAGCGTCGTTAACTCTGCAAAACATCTAAAGCTGACCTACTCCGTAGCAGTTTTAATTTGGCTGGCTGATTACCTGACCAAACAATGGGCTTTAAATGAATTGTCTGGCAAAACTCTAAAATTTCTCTTTTTGAAATTTGAATTATCATTCAATACCGGAGCAGCTTTTGGCCTAGGAGCAAATGGCGGGGGCATATTCCTTGGTCTATTTGCGATCACTGCTTCGGCATTTGCTTTCTACTATGCACCAAAAGTGACCAATAAGTACTGGGCAATAGTTTTAGCTCTGGTTTTAAGTGGGGCGCTAGGAAATTTAACCGATCGCGCCTTTAATTCACCAGGTTTCTTACGGGGCAGCGTGACTGATTGGATTGTGCTTCCTAATTGGCCAAATTTTAATTTGGCAGATACCGCAATAGTTTGCGGAGCGGTTTTGGCATTTTTGCTCTCTTTAAAGAATATTGCGCCGATTGATAGAGCTAAAAATGCGTGAAACAAAGAGCGTTGAAATTCCTGAAGGCCTTGAAAACGAAAGAATTGATAGCGCTTTAGCTCGACTACTGGGATTATCTAGAAGTGTCATCGTTAAATTGCTTGAATCAAATGAAGTTTCTTTGGGTCATAGAGTTTTAAGTAAGTCGGATAAAGTTCAGATTGGGCAAATCATTACTGTCCTACTCCCAGAACCTCCAAGTGATGTTGCGATACCACCTACGCCTTTGGATGATCTAGAAATCGTTTATCAAGATACAGATTTAGTTATTGTAAATAAACCAGTTGGATGCGCCGCACACCCAAGTCCTGGATGGACTGGCCCAACTGTGGTCGGTGCATTAGTTGCAGCTGGCATTCCACTTACTTCAAGTGGACCAGCCGAACGCCAAGGAATTGTTCAAAGATTAGATGTTGGTACTAGCGGATTGATGATGGTCGCAAAAACAGAAGCGGCATATTTGAAATTAAAAGATATGTTTAGAAATCGAGAGATTAAAAAGATTTATCATGCACTTGCGCAAGGACACATAGAACCTGCAATCGGCACTATAGATGCACCAATTGATAGACATCCTAAAGAAGACTACAAAATGGCTGTAGTGACTGATGGAAAACCAAGTGTTACTCATTACGAAGTTATTGAGTATTACAGGTCAGTCTCTTTACTGAAAGTCGAACTTGAAACTGGTCGCACACATCAGATTCGCGTACATATGTCCGCCATCCGCCATCCACTAGTAGGCGATTTAACATACGGTGCAGATCCGAATTTGGCAGAGGAGATTGGTGTTACAAGGCCATGGCTTCACGCTCAAGCGCTTGAATTTGCGCATCCGGTTTCTGGACTTCCGGTATCGGTAACAGCTACCTACCCTCGTGATTTAAATGACTCACTATCGCGCCTAAGCGACGCAGTCTTGCCTTAAGACTAATCTTGCCGCCCGTGAGCACAAATAAGGCAAATGCATCCCAGAATTTTGCTCATTTGCATGTCCACACAGAGTATTCAATGCTCGATGGCGCAGCTCGTGTAAGCGATTTAGTTAAAGAGGTCGCCGCGCAAGGTATGCCTGCCATTGCAATGACAGATCACGGAAATCTATTTGGCGCATTCGACTTCTATAAACAGGCTAAGAAAGCTGGAGTAAAGCCGATCATTGGTTTAGAGGCATATGTCGCGCCAGAGACTAGATTTGATAAACGTCGCGTTCAGTGGGCCGAAGGCGGAGAAGATGATGTCTCAGGCGGTGGCGCCTACACGCACATGACGCTCTTAGCAGAAAATCAAGAAGGCTTAGCAAATCTATATCGATTGGCTTCACTATCTTCTTTAGAAGGTTTCTATTACAAGCCCAGAATCGATAGAGAACTCTTAAGTAAATATGCAAAAGGAATTATCGGAACTACAGGTTGTGTAGGCGGAGAAGTTGCTACTCGACTGCGCATCGGAAATTACAAAGAGGCACTTAAAGCCGCCTCAGACTTCAGAGATATTTTTGGTAAAGATAACTTTTTCGTAGAGATAATGAATCATGACATCGATGTTGAAAATAGAGTAAAAGGTGATCTTCTAAAATTAGCTAAAGAATTAGATATTCCACTACTTGCCACAAACGATTTACATTACACATACAAAGAGGATGCACAAGCACACGAAGTTCTACTTTGCGTTCAATCTGGTTCGACACTCGCTGACCCCAAGAGATTTAAATTTGATGGCGACCAGTTCTATTTAAAGAGTGCTGCAGAGATGCGCCATCTCTTTAAAGATCATCCTGAATCCTGCGATAACACTTTGCTCATCGCCGAAAGAGCAAATGTAATTCTTCGCGAGGGAGAAAATCTTTTACCGCAATTTCCAGTACCAGTAGGAGAGAGTGAAGATTCCTGGTTGGTAAAAGAATCAGAGGCTGGCCTCTCAAAGATATTTAATGGCAAAGTTCCGGATGAATATAAAGAACGTCTTCGCTTTGAATTAGACGTCATGCAGAAGATGGGTTTCCCTGGTTATTTCTTGGTAGTTGCAGATTTAGTAAATTATGCAAAGAAATCTGGAATTAGAGTAGGTCCAGGTCGTGGCTCTGCAGCTGGATCCTTGGTTGCTTATGCACTCGGAATCACGGGATTAGATCCGATCGAACATGGATTACTTTTTGAACGTTTCTTAAATCCAGAACGTATCTCAATGCCGGATATTGATTTAGATTTTGATGAACGTCGTCGTAGCGAAATGATCAAATATGCAACAGAAAAATACGGCGAAGATCGAGTTGCTCAAATCATTACCTACGGAACAATCAAGTCAAAACAATCAATCAAAGATTCCACCAGAGTTTTAGGTTATCCATATGCAATTGGTGAAAAGCTAACCAAGGCGCTACCACCTGCAATCATGGGTAAAGACATCTCTTTAGCTGGCGTATTTGATCCAAAAGACCCAAGATACGGCGAAGCTTCAGAATTTCGATCTCTTTATGAATCAGATCCAGATTCGAAAAGAGTCGTAGATACTGCACGTGGCCTGGAAGGCTTGAAGCGTCAGTGGGGAGTACACGCTGCAGGAGTCATTCTTTCGCGAGAACCATTACTTGATGTTATTCCAATTCATCGTCGTGAAAATGATGGCGCAATCATCACTCAATTCGACATGGGTGCTTGCGAATCTACCGGTCTTCTTAAAATGGATTTCCTTGGCCTAAGAAATCTCTCAGTACTTGATGACGCCTTATTAAACATCAAGTCAAACAAAGGTATCGATGTTGTTTTAGAAGAACTTGCGCTAGATGATAAGAAAACTTACGAGTTGCTATCTAGAGGTGAAACTTTAGGAGTCTTCCAGCTCGACGGCGGCCCAATGCGCTCTCTACTTAAATCTTTGGCTCCGGACCACTTTGGAGATATCTCCGCTGTTATTGCCCTCTATCGCCCAGGCCCTATGGGTGAAAATGCACATAACAATTACGCGGATAGAAAAAACAAACGCAAACCTGTCGAACCAATTCATCCGGATTTGGCAGAACCGCTCTCGGAAATTTTGGACGACACATTTGGTTTGATTGTTTATCAAGAACAAGTTATGGCAATTGCGCAGAAAGTTGCTGGCTTCTCGTTAGGACGTGCAGATTTATTACGTAAAGCAATGGGCAAGAAGAATAAAGAGATTCTTGATAAAGAATATATTCCTTTCTCGGAGGGCATGAAAGCTAATGGCTTCAAAGAGGCGGCTATCGAAAGACTTTGGGAAACATTGATTCCGTTCTCGGATTACGCTTTCAACCGAGCTCATTCGGCAGGATATGGATTGGTTTCATATTGGACTGCTTATCTAAAAGCCAATTACCCAACCGAATATATGGCTGCACTATTAACTTCTGTCCGAGATGATAAAGATAAATCAGCGCTTTATCTCTCAGAATGTCGCCGCATGGGAATCAAAGTTTTACCACCCGATGTCAACGAATCTAATGTCGAATACACACCACGCGGTGAAGATATTAGATTTGGTCTTGCTGCTATTCGCAATGTTGGCGAAGGTGTTGTTAATCTTATTAAACAAGCGCGCGAAGCAAAAGGTCGGTTTCAATCTTTTGGCGATTTTCTAGCCAAAGTAGATGGTTCAGTTTGCAACAAGAAGACCATCGAATCTTTAATCAAAGGCGGAGCTTTTGATTCACTTGGATCGACCAGAAAAGGTTTGATGGCGGTTCACCTGACGGCCATTGATTCAGTTTCAGAATCAAAGCGTGCAGAAGCAATCGGCCAATTTGATCTTTTTGGTAGCGCTACAGAATCAGGAATAATCACAGTTGAATTAGATATCCCAACCGAAGAGTGGGATAAAGCCACATTACTTAATTATGAGCGTGAGATGCTTGGTCTTTATGTATCTGATCACCCATTACTTGGCGTAGAAGGTTTATTGAGATCTAATTCTGATATTTCAATTTCTGAATTAGCTGATGAAGAAAATGGCACCGATCGGATGGTTACCATCGCAGGTCTGATTACAGGAGTGCAACGGAAAGTATCTCGCCAAGGTGCATCTTGGGCGATAGTCTCCATTGAGGATTTAGAAGGCTCAATCGATGCGATGTTCTTCTCAAATACCTACAATCAATATGCAATGGGATTGGTTGAAGATCGAGTTGTAAAGATTCGCGGCAAAGTGGATTGGCGAGACGACCAGCTTAGATTTACAGCGATGGAAATGACTGCAATCGATTTATCAATGGGTCCTGTGGGACCATTCACCGTTAGCGCAAATTCAAATCAGTTAACTCAGCCAGTAATTGAAAGAATCAAAGAAACTCTACGTATGCACCCCGGCAAGCGTGAGGTGCAACTTATTGTTACAGATCAAGGAAAGACAACTACTCATAAATTAAGTTTTCAAGTGACTTCATCTCCTAGTCTCAACGCTGATTTGAAGGCCATTCTTGGAGCAGACTGCGTAAAATAGTTTTAAAGTAGAATATCGGCATGATTCGCCGAATAGACCTACGTGGGCAACGTCTAACAAAAGCCCAGATTAATTCGGTGATTCCACGCGCCAAATTAGATGTCGATAGCGCAATGGCTTTGATTCAACCAATTTTGAACACGGTAAAAAACGGTAACGAGCAGGATTTAATTGAGTTAGGTCAAAAGTTCGATGGTGTTGGACCCAAAGCAATTCGTGTTCCAAAAACCGAACTAACCAAGGCGCTCAATAATCTAAATCCCGAAGTCCGTACAGCACTGGAATTGGCTGCAGCACGAATCAAAAAAGTTCACCAAGATCAAAAAAGAGAAAATAAAATTACTGAGGTCGAAACAGGTGCAACGGTCATCGAAAAATGGATTCCAGTCGATCGCGTGGGACTTTATGTGCCAGGTGGGAGAGCGGTTTATCCTTCAAGTGTTTTAATGAATGTGATACCAGCTCAAATTGCAGAAGTACCATCAATCGCGGTGGCATCACCACCTCAAGCAGATAATGATGGTTGGCCAAATTCAACAATATTGGCAACTTGCGAATTGTTAGGTGTTGATGAAGTTTATGCGATTGGTGGCGCTCAAGCAGTTGCCCTTTTTGCGTATGGCATGGCAAATCTCTGCGAAAAAGCTGACATGGTTACCGGTCCAGGAAATATCTATGTGGCGGCAGCAAAGAGAGCGCTAAGAGGTGTAATTGGTATTGACTCTGAAGCAGGGCCAACTGAAATCGCAGTTCTTGCCGATGAAAGTGCAATAGCTGCAGATGTTGCAACGGATTTAATCAGCCAGGCCGAACATGATGTGATTGCAGCTTCTGTTTTAGTTACAAACTCCACTGAATTAGCTGATGCCGTAGAAACTGAATTACAGAAAAGGGTGCCTGCGACCAAACATGCTGAACGAATTCAAATTGCACTTACTAGCCAACAATCCGCAATAGTTATCGTTGATAATGTTCAGCAAGGTTTAGAGGTAGTAAATGCATATGCAGCCGAGCACTTAGAAATTCAAACACGCAATTCAAAATTAGATGCGGCGCAAATTCGAAATGCAGGAGCAGTATTTATTGGTCGATATTCACCAGTTTCATTGGGGGATTACGCTGCCGGTTCAAATCACGTATTACCCACCGGTGGTTGTGCTTGTCATTCATCCGGATTATCTGTCCAAACATTTCTCAGAGGATTGCATTTTGTTGAATATACCAAGTCAGCTTTCGAAGGCATCTCAAACACAGTGGTAACCCTTGCTAATGCTGAAGATCTTCCTGCACATGGCGAAGCAATAACTGCGAGGTTTGAAAATGAATAACTGGCCAGCATGGTTACCACTTCGAGAACAGCTTCGCCCATTAACGCCTTACGGTGCACCTCAGGTTCCTGCATTGGCTCGTTTAAATACAAATGAAAATCCATACGGCCCCTCAAAAACTTTAGCTGCTGCGATTTCAAAGCGAGTCGGTGAAGTTTCGGAAAATTTAAATAGATATCCAGATCGAGATGCATTGAAATTACGCCAAGGACTTGCAGATTATTTGGAAAAACAGAGCGGCGTAAAACTGGAAATTGAAAATATCTGGGCTGCCAACGGTAGTAATGAAATTTTGCAATCCATTTTCTTGGCATTTGGAAGTAGTAAAGCGCTTGGTTTCGTGCCTTCTTATTCGATGCACCCGCTAATCGGAAAAGTTGCAAATGTTGAATGGGTAGAAGGTGCCAGAAATTCAGATTTCACTTTAAATCTTTCAAAAGCTATCGAACAAATTTCTACATTTAAACCTGCACTTACCTTCATTACCTCACCAAACAATCCAACTGGTTCTGCAGTTACTATTTCTGAAATTGAAGAGTTGGCAAAGGCAACTGCAAATGTAAATGGTCTATTAGTTGTCGACGAAGCGTATGCCGAATTTTCTTCGCAAAAATCTGCAATCTCTTTAATTGAGAAATTTCCTAATGTTTTGGTAAGTCGCACCATGTCTAAGGCCTTCGCATTTGCCGGTGCAAGGCTTGGGTACCTTGCAGCTAACAAAATAGTTATAGATGCGATTCAATTGGTTCGACTCCCATATCATTTATCGGCATTAACCCAGTCAGCTGCAGAGGTAGCTCTTGATTTCCAAGATGAGTTGCTTGCAGAAGTTGCAAAGTTAATCAAAGATCGTGACAAACTTGCTAGGAATCTTGAGGAGCTAGGTTTAAAAGTTATCCCTTCAGATGCAAATTTCATTCTTTTCTCCGGGTTTAAAGAAAGCTCGCATGATCTGTGGCAAGAGCTATTAGCCGATGGGGTATTAATCCGCGATGTAGGATTGCCTGGTTATTTGAGAGTAACAATTGGCAATGAAGCCGAAAACCAAATCTTCCTTAAGGCCGTACAAAAAGCCTTGAAAGGCGCGCTATGAGAACCGCTCGAGTCGAACGCACAACCAAGGAATCATCAGTACTGGTTGAGATTAATCTTGATGGAAATGGCAATGTATCTGTAGATACCGGAGTGCCATTTTTTGATCACATGATGAGCCAGCTAGGAAAACATTCAGGAATTGATTTAACTATCAAAACTAAGGGCGATACCGAAGTGGATTCACATCACACAGTTGAAGATACATCGTTAGCTTTTGGACAAGCGCTCCGTGAAGCGCTGGGTGATAAATCTGGCATTCGCCGATTTGGTGATGCATTAGTTCCGATTGATGAATCATTAACACAAGTTGCGATTGATTTATCAGGTCGCCCATACCTTGTTTATCGTCAGCCTGAAATTGTTGAGCTCATCGGAACTTTTGATACCACTTTAGGAAAGCACATCTGGGAATCAATAGTTGCCGAAGCTCGTATCGCAATTCATATTCGTGTACTTGAAGGACGAAATGCCCACCATGTTTTTGAATCACAATTTAAGGCAGTAGCTCGTGCGTTACGTGATGCAATTAAATTAGATGGCGTCGCAGGAATTCCATCGACAAAGGGAACACTTTGATAGCAATTCTTGACTATGGGTCAGGAAATCTAAGATCAGCACAGAGAGCTTTTGAGACAACTGGTAGAAAAGTTTCTCTGACTTCAGACCCAGAAATTGCATCAAATGCAGATGCATTAGTTGTGCCTGGAGTTGGAGCATTCGGCGCTTGCATGGATGGTCTACTCAAATTAAATGGTGATGAAGTAATTCAATCTAGAGTTGCAGCAGGTAAGCCAACACTTGGTATATGCGTCGGCATGCAAATTTTGTTTGAACATGGACTCGAACTTGGAAAATATGATGGGGTAGGCGCATTGGGCGGAATTGTTGAAAAGTTAAATGCGCCAGTATTGCCACATATGGGCTGGAATACTGTTGAAATTTTCGGTGAATCTAAGTTATTTAATGGCATCGAGAAAGAATCCTTCTATTTTGTTCATTCTTATGCGGTTAAACAAGCCAAAGTTTCATCGTGGGCCACCTCAGATTATTACGGAAAGTTTCTCTCTGCAGTTGAAGAAGGCCCAATTGCAGCAACGCAATTTCATCCTGAGAAGAGTGGTGCTGCAGGGCTGAAATTGATTAGTAATTGGGTGGAGAGTTTATGAAATTAGAATTATTGCCAGCTGTAGACGTTAAAGATGGCCAAGCAGTTCGCTTAGTTCAAGGAGAATTAGGTAGCGAATCAAATTACGGCGCTCCACTTGATGCAGCTCTGGATTTTCAAAGCGCCGGGGCCGAATGGATTCATTTAGTCGACCTTGATGCAGCCTTCGGTTTAGGTAGCAACGCAGAATTATTAGCAGATGTAATTGGCAAGTTAGATATAAAGGTCGAATTATCTGGCGGAATCAGAGATGACGAATCTTTAAGAAGAGCTCTGGCAACTGGATGCAAACGAGTAAATCTTGGAACTGCAGCGCTTGAAAATCCAGATTGGACATCAAAAGTTATTGCAGAATTTGGCGATCGGATTGCAGTTGGTCTGGATGTTCGTGGTCGAACATTAGCAGCACGTGGATGGACTAAAGAGGGCGGAGATATTTTCGAAACCATCGATAGATTGGATAGAGACGGTTGTGCCCGTTATGTCGTAACAGATGTAACCAAAGACGGAACCTTAAAAGGACCTAACCTTGATTTACTAAAAAGTGTATGCGATGTTACGAAAGCGCCAGTTGTTGCATCAGGTGGAATTTCTTCACTTGCAGATATTGAAGCTTTAAGAAAGTTGGTTTCAATCGGAGTTGAAGGCGCAATCATGGGTAAAGCCCTTTATGCTGGCGCATTCTCACTCGAAGAAGCTTTGAAAGTTGCAAATTAATGTCGCTTTCAATTCGAATTATTCCTTGTCTTGATGTAACTGATGGACGTGTTGTTAAAGGAATCAACTTTATTAATTTGGTTGATGCAGGGGATCCAATAGAGCTTGCACAAACTTACAATAATGAAGGTGCTGATGAGCTGACCTTTTTAGATATCTCAGCAAGCAGCAGTGGACGTGAAACTACAATCGAAGTTGTAAAGAAAACTGCAGAAGAAGTTTTTATACCCTTGACTGTTGGAGGCGGAATTAGATCAGTCGATGATGTTGATCGATTACTACGTGCCGGAGCAGATAAAGTTAGCATTAATACCGCTGCTTTAAATCGACCGGAGTTGATTTCAGAAATTGCGACTAGATTCGGTTCCCAAGTTTTGGTGTTATCTGTTGATGCAAGGCGTGCAACATCGGGCTATGAAGTTACAACTCACGGCGGTCGTCAAAGTAGTGGTTTGGATGCAATTGAATGGATCAAGAAATCATGTGATCTAGGTGTTGGAGAAATTCTGCTCAACTCTATGGATGCTGATGGAACACGTGATGGTTATGACGTCAGAATGATTAATGATGTTCGAACAATCTGCTCAGTTCCTCTGATTGCTTCAGGCGGTGCCGGTAAATTAGAAGATTTTGCAAATGCACTTGATGCGGGAGCCGATGCACTTCTTGCTGCCAGTGTTTTTCATTTTGGTACCTATCGAATCTCAGATGTTAAGAAGTACCTTCGCGAGCGTGGATATAACGTACGCGAGAGCCAATTGAGATAAGGCAGACTTAGACAATGGAAATCCCAAAGCAGATTGAAGATGCACTTTCTAAGGGATTAATTGCCGCAATCGCGCAGGATCAATCCACAAATGAAGTCCTTATGTTGGCTTGGATGAATAAAGAAGCATTAATAAAAACTATTGAAACAAAACGCGCCACCTACTTTAGTCGCTCTAGAAAAGAACTTTGGATTAAAGGCGAAACTTCCGGAAATTTTCAGGAGGTTTTAGAAATTAAATTTGATTGTGATGGAGATGCAGTACTCTTAAAAATCAAACAAACTGGTGGCGCCTGCCATACTGGCCAGAAGAGTTGCTTTCACAATGAACTCTAATATGGATCTAGCAACTTTCCGGGAATTTGCTAAAAATTACAACGTAATTCCTGTTACCAGAAAATTGCTTGCCGATGGAGAGACTCCAATCGGGGTTTATAGAAAACTAGCTAAATTAAAACCTAATACATTCTTACTTGAATCTGCAGAACATGGTGGAGTTTGGTCACGTTACTCATTTATTGGTGTCAATTCAGAAGCAACACTTACAGAAAAAGACGGTCAGGTATTTTGGCGCGGGACAATGCCGGCGGGCGCACCTTTTGGAGTAGACCCACTGACTGCTTTGCGCATGGCATCAGCACATTTACGTTCACCTAAATTACCTGATATGCCCACATTAACAGGTGGCTTAGTTGGTTATATGGGATACGACAGCGTAAGACGTCTCGAGAAGATTCCAACTATTTCAAAGAATGATCTGAATATTCCAGAACTTGAATTTATGTTGACATCTGATTTAGCGGTAATGGACCATTCTGAAGGAACTATTACTTTGATCGCAAACGTTATCAATTGGGATGGCAGCGCTGATCGAGTAGATGAAGTTTATGAATTAGCAATCAAGAGATTAGATCAGATGCAGTCGGATTTATTAACTGCCTTACCTGGCAATTTGGCATATGTTGACGATAAGAGTGCGCCAGCATATGAACGAAATACGACTGAAGAAGAGTTTTTGACGAAAGTTGCAGCTATAAAGGAAGAGATAAAGGCCGGAGAAGCATTTCAAGTAGTAATTTCGCAACGCTTTGCAGCGAAATGTAATGCAGATTCAATTGATGTTTACCGGATGCTGCGACTTCATAATCCAAGCCCATATATGTTCTTCTTGCGTTTTGAAGATGGCCTTGATGTAGTTGGCTCGAGTCCAGAAGCATTAGTAAAAGTCACAGATGGTGAAGTAATGGTTCACCCAATTGCCGGAACTCGACGTCGCTCAAATTCACCTGAACAAGATGAGAAAATTGCACAAGAGTTGTTAGCGGACCCAAAGGAGCGAGCAGAGCATTTGATGCTCGTGGATTTGGGAAGAAATGATTTGGGACGGGTTTGCCAGCCGGGTTCAGTTGAAGTTGTTGAATTTATGAATATAGAACGTTTTTCTCATGTTATGCATATTGTTTCTACAGTAAAAGGCAAGCTTGCTGAAGATAAAGCACCTATTGAAGCTCTCTTCTCTACATTTCCAGCCGGAACTCTATCTGGCGCTCCTAAACCTAGAGCAATGGAAATTATTGAAGAACTCGAACCAAACCGTCGAGGAATTTATGGTGGTGCTCTTGGCTACTTGGATTTTCGAGGAAATATCGATACCTGCATTGCAATTAGAACTGCAGTGATTAGAGACAAAATCGCTTACGTACAAGCAGGAGCTGGAGTAGTTGCAGACTCAGATGCACAATCTGAAAATCTTGAATGCATAAATAAGGCAGCTGCCGTTTTAGGTGCAATTAATGCTGCCAATAATTTGCGAGTGGCAAAATGAGCGAGGTAATCGGATTCTTTGCAACATTGGCTCTTGCACTTACTTTAATTCTGATTATCGGGAAAAAGCGAAAGGGCGAGTCTCGTTACGAAAGAACGCCATACTCAACAAATGATTGGCAGAAACTAGATCGAGGAATTGATCCAACCTCTAATGAAAGTAAATCAGGGGAGTAATGTGTCAGTTTTAGATTCAATTATCGAAGGCGTCAGAGAAGATTTAGCAGAACGTAGGTTGCCGCTTGCCAAGCTACATGAATTATTAGAAGCAGCGCCAAAACCAATTTTGCCAAATTTTCCTGCAAATCAAATGTCAGTAATCGCAGAAGTTAAACGTAAGTCTCCGAGTAAAGGTGAATTGGCTGAAATTCCGGAGCCAGCCAAACTTGCCATGCAATATAAAGAAGCTGGAGCTGCTGCAGTTAGTGTATTAACTGAAAGGCGCAGATTTAATGGATCTTTGGCTGACTTCGATGAAGTTAGAAGAGAAATTAACTTGCCAATGCTCCGTAAAGATTTCATGGTTGATGAATATCAATTTTATGAGGCTCGTGCACATGGTGCCGATTTAGTTCTACTTATAGTAGCTGGCCTCTCTAAATCTCAACTTACTGATTATTTTGCATTAGCGACCGAACTTGGCATGAAATCTCTCATAGAAGTTCATACAAATGATGAACTGGAATCCGCAATGGAAATTAATCCAGAAATTATTGGAGTCAACTCTAGAAATTTGAAGACTTTAGAAGTAGACCCTGCGGTATTTAATGAGTTAATACCAAGAATTCCAGAACACATAATTAAAGTAGCGGAGTCTGGCATTTCAACTCGTGATGATGTGATCTTTGCCGAAGAGGCGGGAGCAAATGTGATATTGGTTGGCGAGGCGTTGGTTCGCGCTGGAGATCCAATTTTAAGTATGCGCCAATTACTTGGGCGTCAGTAGGATACGGCCCATGAGTTTCGATGGACATTTTGGTCAATATGGCGGACGTTTCGTCCCCGAAGCTCTAATCCCTGCACTTGACCAATTGACTGCTGCATTTGAAGCAGCAAAAGTTGATCCTGAATTTCAAGCTGAATTAGATCACCTACATAAAACATATTCGGGGCGTCCATCTATTCTTACTGAAGCAAAGAGATTCTCTGAATATTGCGGTGGTGCAAGAATTCTTTTAAAGCGCGAAGATCTAAACCACACTGGTTCACATAAAATCAACAATGTTCTAGGTCAAGCACTGCTTACAAAGAGAATGGGCAAGCCGCGAATAATTGCCGAAACTGGTGCAGGACAACATGGTGTCGCATCTGCAACGGCTGCTGCGCTTTTGGGACTTGAGTGCGTTGTTTACATGGGTGAAGAAGATACAAAACGCCAAGCGCTAAATGTGGCTCGCATGAAATTACTTGGCGCAGAAGTTGTCCCAGTTACAACTGGATCTAGAACGTTAAAGGATGCCATTAACGAAGCGATGCGAGATTGGGTTACAAACGTCGAAACTACTCATTATTTACTTGGTACTGTGGCTGGCCCGCACCCATTCCCAGAGATGGTGCGCGATTTCCATAAGATAATTGGCGAAGAATCCAGAGAACAAGTTCTCCAATTAACTGGCCGCTTACCTGATGCAGTTTTAGCCTGTGTGGGCGGTGGCTCTAATGCAATCGGTATATTCCATAGATTTATTACAGATAAAGAGGTGCGCCTGATTGGTCTTGAGGCAGGTGGAGATGGAATCGAAACTGGCCGCCACGCTTCTACAATTTCTGGCGGAAGTGTTGGCGTACTTCACGGTACTCGAACTTACGTTTTACAAGATGCAAATGGGCAAACCGTTGAATCACATTCAATCAGCGCTGGACTTGATTATCCAGGTGTTGGACCAGAGCATGCGATTTTAAATGACACCGGAAGAGCTGAATATCGTTCGATAACAGATGATGAAGCTATGGAAGCATTCTCAATACTTTCTAAGAGTGAAGGAATTATTCCGGCTATCGAAACTGCGCATGCATTGGCAGGAGCTATGAAAATTGGAAAAGAACTTGGGCCAGATGCAATCCTCTTAATAAATCTCTCAGGCCGCGGCGATAAAGATGTACAGACCGCTGCTAAATATTTCGGAATTCCTTTAGAGTAAATTAGATTAATTTAGAGTAAATATGACTGCGCTAGATCAACTCTTCAAGACTCCCGGAGTTAAATTAATTGGATACGTACCTGCAGGTTTTCCAACCATTGCAGGTTCGAAAGAGATTATTAAAGCAATGGTTGATGGCGGAGTAGATGCAATTGAAGTTGGATTTCCGTACAGCGATCCAGTTATGGATGGACCAACTATTCAAGCTGCGGCTGATTTAGCTTTAGCTAACGGCACTAATGCAAGTGATGTTATGGAAACTCTTAAATTTGCATCAGCGTTGGTCCCATCAGTAATCATGAGCTACTGGAATCCAATAGAGAAATATGGAGTAGAGAAATTTGCAGCTGATATGGCTGCAGCTGGTGGAAGCGGAACTATTACGCCAGATCTAACAATTGAAGAAGCTGGACCTTGGGTAGCCGCATGTTCAAAACACTCTTTAAATTCGATTTTCGTAGTCGCGCCAAGTAGCAATGATGAGCGATTAAGTAAAGTGCTAAAAAATTCTAATGGGTTTGTGTATGCCGCATCTTTGATGGGTGTAACTGGTGCAAGAGCGCAAGTCTCTTCAGCTGCTCAACTTCTAGTAGAGCGCGTTCGTAAATTTACAGATGTACCAGTATCAGTCGGGCTAGGAGTTTCAACTCCAGAGCAAGCAGCAGATGTGGCTAAGTATGCAAATGGAGTAATTGTCGGTAGTGCGTTCATTAATGCGGTACAAAAAGCCTCAAATTTAGCAGATGGCTTAAAATTAGTTGAGAAGTTGGCAAAAGATCTAAAGTCGGGAATCACTCGGTAATATTCTGATATTGCAAAACTGGGGAAAATGGAAGAAGAGGAAAATGGCAGCACCGAAGAAGAAAGATAATGTCACTCGAAATTTAGTAATTGGCATGGTGGCACTGGTTGTTGCAGTGACCATCGGCGTCTCTTTCACAAGTAATAATTCGAAAGAGGCGAAAGCTAATGCCGCAATTCCATCTTCAGTTGAAAAAAGTGAAGGCTACGGGATCGTTTTTAACAAAGGAGTCTCCGGAGTACCAAAGATTGATATTTGGGAAGATTTCCAATGCCCAGTTTGTAGAGATTTTGAAGCTGTAAATAATGATCAGATACGTGAATGGATTGATGCCAAAAAAGTTGTGGCGGTATTCCATCCACTTTCATTTATCGGTTCTCAAAATCCTGGATTAGCCAACGAATCTGCTGCGATGGCAAATGCTGCTGCATGTTCAGCTGATGAAGGTAAATTCTTGCAGTATCACGAAGCGCTATATGCAAATCAAGCAAGTTCTGAGAATTCTGGCAAATGGAATGCCACCACTTTAATAGCTTTGGGCGCTAACTTAAAAATAACTTCAAAGAACTTCTCTGATTGTGTAACTCAAGGCAAGTACCTTGGTTGGGTTGAAAATGTTGCTTCAGATGGCGCAGCAAGGAACGTCGATTCAACACCTACAGTTTTCATCAATGGTAAAGAGATTGAAAGATTACAAAAGAATTACTTTGATGCAGCTACCTTCAAAAATCTAGTATTTAAGAAGTAATTGTTTCTTAATTACATACCAACGCCAACGGTCTCACAATTTTCTGTTGGACCGCTGACTTTTCATGCATATGCGCTCTGCATTATTTTGGGAATAATTGTTGCGATTTGGCTAACCGACAGACGCTATCAAGCAGCTGGTGGATCTCCACATGTAATTAGTGATCTGGCAATTTGGGTAGTTCCGGGCGGCGTAATCGGCGCGCGTATCTATCATGTAATTTCATCACCTGAATATTTCTTTGGCTCAAAAGGTGATCCAATAGATATTTTCAAAATCTGGGAGGGCGGCCTAGGAATTTGGGGAGCTATTGCAGGTGGTTTCCTCGTAGCACTTTGGAAATACAAACGTGAAATCCCATTCATTGTTTTTGCAGATGCAATTGCGCCTGGTTTATTAATTGCACAAGGAATAGGTCGATTTGGTAATTGGTTTAATGCCGAACTTTATGGTCGGCCAACAGATTTGCCTTGGGCGCTTAAACTCGAAAATGGTCTTACTTATCACCCCACCTTTTTATATGAAGCGCTCTGTAATTTTGCTTTAGCTCTGCTGCTAATTCGATTGACCGGCAAATATCCGGTTGGTTCATTGTTCTATCTATATATTGGTGGATATTGCAGTTATAGATTCATTATTGAGGGCATACGAATAGATGATGCGCATGTAATTGGTGGCTTGCGACTAAATCAATGGGTCAGTTTGGTAATTGGTGGGGCGGGCTTAACCAAATTCTTCCGACAAATTAGGTAGTATTTAAATATGCCATTAAACGAAACCATGCGCCGCAATCAAGAGCATCGAGCGCACCGAGCAGGTTGGCTCAGAGCTGCAGTACTTGGTGTTAACGATGGCCTTGTTTCTACTGCATCATTAATGGTTGGTGTATCAGCAGCGATGCAGAGCGATAGCGTTATTCTTACAACTGGTTTGGCCGGAATTGCAGCGGGCGCACTTTCCATGGCAGTTGGCGAATATGTTTCAGTACGTTCGCAAGTTGATATCGAAGAATCTGATCGAGCACTCGAAGAAGATCAACATGCTACAAATCCAGAAGGCGAATTTCTCGAGTTAGTTCAAATTTATATGGCGCGTGGTCTCACAGAAGATTTAGCAAAACAAGTGGCGGAACAGATGCACGCACATAATGCAATCGAAACTCACTTACGCGATGAACTTGGTCAGTTCGAACATACTATGGCTAGGCCATTACAAGCATCGATTGCTTCGGCTTTAAGTTTTACATCTGGAGGTTTAATTCCATTTTTAGGTTTTTATCTGCCGATTATCTCCAGTAATTCAATGAGAATTACCGCAGTCACAATTGTTGGCTTAGCAATCGCAGGATTCGTATCGGCAAAGACCGCAGGCACAAACCTGCTTAAGGGCACATCTCGAGTAGTGATCGGCGGAATGGTTGGCATGATTATTACAGGCGCTATTGGCGCTTTTGCTCACAGTGCGGGACTTTAAAGGGTAAATACCGGCAGGTAAGGCAAAATTCTTTACCGTTTTACGCCTTGTTATTGCTAACCTTTTGCACTCTGGGCCAAGGTCGTCCCTAGTAATTTTTATCTTTCAGGGGAGGGCGACTTGCTTTCGAACAACTTTCCATCAGCACAAGGTCTTTATGATCCTGCCAACGAGCATGATGCATGCGGCGTTGCGATGGTTGCCACCCTTAAGCGAGCAGCAGAACATGAGATTGTTCAAAAAGCTTTACGTGCACTTGAAAATATGGAGCATCGTGGTGCGACGGGCTCAGATCCTGATACTGGTGATGGCGCCGGAATATTAATTCGTATTCCTGATGAATTTTTCCGTGCAGTTGTTGATTTCGAATTACCAGTAGAAGGTAATTACGCAGCTGGCGTTGCTTTTATTGAAGCAGGAGCAAATGTTCGTGCAGAAATTGAAAAACTTGCTGCCGAAGAGAATCTAAAGATTCTCGGTTGGCGTGAAGTTCCAATCGACCCTAAGACATTAGGCAAGACTGCAATTAGCGTTATGCCAAAATTCGAGCAGCTTTTTATCGCAGGTAAAAATGATGAATCTGGAATTGTTCTCGATCGTATGGCTTTTTGTTTGCGCAAACGGGTTGAACATTCGTTGCCAATCTATTTTTCTTCTTTATCAACTTCAACAATTGTTTATAAAGGAATGTTGACTACTGCACAGTTAAGTAAGTTTTATCCAGAATTAAATGATCCACGCGTCAAATCTCCGATGGCAATTGTTCACTCACGCTTTTCTACAAATACATTTCCTTCTTGGCAGCTTTCTCACCCTTACAGATATATTGCACACAATGGTGAAATCAATACTGTAAAGGGAAATAGAAATTGGATGCGTGCTCGCGAAGAGCTCCTTGAATCCCAACTAATCCCAGGCGATCTCGAAAGAATTTTTCCAATCGTAGATATGGCAGGTTCTGATTCGGCATCATTCGATGAAGTACTTGAACTGCTCTATTTAGGTGGTCGCTCGCTTCCGCATTCAATATTGATGATGATCCCTGAAGCTTGGGAGAACCACACATCAATGCCACAAAATCGTCGCGATTTCTATGCCTTCCATGCTGCGCTAATGGAAGCTTGGGATGGACCTGCATGTGTGACATTTACTGATGGAAAACAAGTAGGTGCAGTGTTAGATCGCAATGGATTGCGTCCATCGCGCTACTGGGTAACAGAAGATGGTTATGTTGTACTTGCATCAGAAGTTGGCGTATTAGATATTCCGCAAGAGAATGTTGCTCGAAAAGGACGTCTACAACCGGGCAAGATGTTCTTAGTTGATATTGAAGCTGGACGCATTATTGAAGATGATGAAATTAAAGATTCTCTTGCTAATGCACAGCCGTACGGCAAGTGGCTATCTGAAGGAATGATTAGATTAAAAGATCTTCCTGATCGCGAACATATTATTTATCCGCATGCTTCTGTTGTGCGACGCCAAAAGGCGTTTGGTTATACAGAAGAAGAGTTGCGCATGATTATTACACCGATGGCTAAAGCTGGCATGGAACCACTGGGTTCAATGGGAACAGATACTCCGATTGCGGCCCTTTCTGAAAAACCGCGATTAATGTTTGATTATTTCTCGCAGCTGTTTGCGCAAGTTACCAATCCACCATTAGATGCAATTCGTGAAGAGTTAGTAACTTCTTTAGGTTCGGCAGTTGGTCCAGAATGGAATTTACTTGACCCTGGTCCAAATTCATGCCGCCAAGTAGGTATTGCATTCCCTGTAATTGATAACGACGAACTTGCCAAACTAATTCATGCAAATGTCGATGGCGACTACCCAGGTCTTGAATCATATGTTGTGCGCGGTCTTTTCCCTGTAGAGGCAGATGGATCCGGACTTCGTACCCGAATTGAAGAAATTAAAAAAGAAGTTTCAAAGGCAATTGCAGACGGTGCGAGAATAATTGTGCTTTCAGATCGCGATGGGGATGCGGACAATGCTCCTATTCCATCATTACTTTTAACAGCTGCGATTCACCATCATTTAATTCGAGAGAAAACACGAACAAAAGTTGGCTTAATTGTTGAAGCAGGTGACATCAGAGAGGTTCACCATGTTGCACTATTAATTGGTTATGGTGCTGGCGCTGTCAATCCATATTTAGCAATGGAATCAGCTGAAGATTTAGTACATCAAGGTGTAATTACGGGCATTACCCCTGAGAAAGCGGTTAAAAATTTAATTAAGTCACTTGGTAAAGGCGTATTGAAAGTTATGTCCAAGATGGGCATTTCAACAATTGCTTCTTACACGGGTGCTCAAGTATTCGAAGCAATCGGATTATCACAAGAGTTAGTTGATGAATTTTTCACAGGTACCACTTCAAGACTTGGCGGAATTACATTAGATACAGTGGCAACTGAAGTTACTAAACGTCATCACGTTGCATACCCACCTGGAGGAGAAATTCCAGGCGCAAAGCGTCTTTCAATAGGCGGCGAATATCAGTGGCGTCGTGAGGGCGAACCACATCTATTTGATCCAGAAACGGTATTCACTCTTCAGCATTCAACACGCAATAAACGTTTTGATGTATTTAAGAGATACACCAGTCGCGTAGACGAACAGAGCAAACGTTTAATGACTTTACGTGGTTTGTTCCAATTTAAAGAGGGAATTAGACCAGCAATTCCGATTGATGAAGTCGAGCCAGTTCCAGAAATTGTTAAGAGATTCTCTACTGGTGCAATGAGCTTTGGTTCAGTCTCACAAGAAGTTCATGAAACTTTGGCTATCGCTATGAATCGACTTGGTGGTAAATCAAATACTGGAGAGGGTGGAGAAGATCCAGCTCGATTTACGCCGATGCCAAATGGTGATTCAAAACGTTCTGCAATTAAGCAAGTCGCTTCTGGTCGATTTGGCGTAACAAGTGAATATTTAGTTAATTCAGATGATATCCAAATTAAAATTGCACAAGGTGCAAAACCTGGTGAAGGTGGACAGTTGCCAGGAAACAAGGTTTATCCATGGGTAGCAAAAGTTCGTCACTCAACTACAGGTGTTGGACTTATCTCACCACCGCCACATCATGATATTTACTCAATTGAAGATTTAGCTCAATTAATTCATGATTTGAAGAACGCCAATAAGAATGCGCGTGTACACGTAAAACTTGTTGCAGAGGTAGGCGTTGGTACTGTTGCGGCAGGTGTTTCTAAAGCACATGCAGATGTCGTTTTGATTTCAGGACATGATGGCGGTACTGGTGCATCACCACTTACATCACTAAAGCATGCTGGTGCTCCATGGGAATTAGGTTTAGCTGAAACTCAACAGACTCTTCTCTTGAACCGATTAAGAGATCGAATTGTTGTTCAGACAGATGGACAGTTGAAGACCGGTCGCGATGTAGTTATCGCAGCTCTACTTGGTGCTGAAGAATTCGGTTTTGCAACTGCGCCGCTAGTAGTTTCAGGTTGCATCATGATGCGAGTCTGCCATTTAGATACTTGTCCAGTTGGAGTAGCAACTCAAAATCCTGAATTGCGCGCAAAGTTCACGGGCAAACCGGAATTTGTGGAAACTTTCTTCGAATACATCGCGGAAGAAGTTCGACAACTTTTAGCACAACTTGGTTTCCGTTCAATCCAAGAGGCGGTAGGACATGTTGAGTTCTTGGATACTAAAGCTGCAATCGATCACTGGAAAGCAAGTGGATTGGATTTAACTCCGCTTCTAGTAAGACCAGAGGTAGATTCTCCACTTCATAACACAACAACCCAAGATCATGGCCTTGCAAATGCCTTGGATAATAAATTGATTGACTTAGCAAAATCTGCACTTGAAAATGGAGAATCCGTAAATATTGATTTGCCAGTTCGAAATGTAAATAGAACTGTCGGAACTATGCTGGGTGCTGAAATTACTCGTAAATATAAAGGTGAAGGTTTACCTGATGACACTATAAATGTTGTGCTTCATGGATCAGCCGGCCAATCACTTGGCGCATTTATTCCTAGGGGATTAACTATTCGACTTTATGGCGATAGTAATGACTATGTAGGTAAAGGTATTTCAGGTGGCCGTGTAATTGTCCGTCCTGATGAAAAAGCTAAATTTAAGTCAGAAGAGAATGTAATTGCAGGCAACGTAATTGGTTATGGCGCAACTAGCGGTGAAATATTTGTCAGGGGAATTGTTGGAGAACGATTCTGTGTCAGAAATTCAGGTGCGACAGCCGTAACTGAAGGTGTTGGCGATCATGCACTCGAATATATGACGGGTGGGCGTGTTGTAATTCTTGGGCGCACTGGTCGCAATTTAGCTGCCGGTATGTCAGGTGGTGTTGCATATGTTCTAGATCTAAAGCCAGAACTTGTTAACACGGAATTAGTTGACTTACTTCCAGTAGGTGCAGACCGCGAAGCAGAGTTGAAATCAATACTCTCTAAATTTGCGGCAGATACAGGTTCAACAGTGGCGTCAGAGCTCTTGAAGAATTGGGATCTATCTAGATTTACCTTGGTACTTCCTCGAGATTATGCGAAAGTTTTGGCAGCAATTGCTGAAGCAAAGAGCAAAGGTTTAAATAGCGACGAAGTCGACAAGTTCGTAATGGAGGCGGTTGCAAATGGGTGATCCAAGAGGATTTATTAAAGAGCAGCGTGAAACCCCTAAGCGTCGCCCAGTAGATGTGCGCATTCAAGATTGGCGCGAAGTTTACGAACCACAATCAATCGAACATTTGCGCACTCAAGCATCAAGATGCATGGATTGTGGAATTCCTTTCTGTCATTCGGGATGCCCGCTCGGAAATTTAATTCCAGAGTGGAATGACTTGATGTATCGCGGAGATTTCAGTTCCGCAATCGACCGATTACACGCAACTAATAATTTTCCAGAATTCACAGGTCGACTTTGTCCAGCTCCTTGCGAAACCGCATGTGTTGTCGGAATCAATCGCGATCCAGTAACAATCAAACAAGTCGAACTTCGTACAGTCGAAGAAGCATGGGGCCAAGATTCAATTTCGCCACAAATTCCTTCTCGTTTAAGTGGCAAAACCGTTGCGGTCATTGGTTCAGGACCAGCTGGATTAGCTGCAGCTCAACAATTAACACGTGCAGGGCACACGGTTGCTGTATATGAAAGAGCAGAAAGAATTGGTGGATTACTTCGTTACGGAATTCCTGAATTCAAAATGGAGAAATACGTTATTGATCGTCGACTCCAACAAATGGAGAAAGAGGGAACGCGTTTCCGCCCAGGTGTAAATGTTGGAGTTGAAATAACCGGAGACGAGCTACGTCGTAAATATGATGCAATTGTGCTTTCAGTTGGCGCAACTGCTTGGCGAGATTTAAATATTCCTGGCCGTGACCTAAAAGGCGTTTATCAAGCAATGGAATATTTACCGTGGGGGAATAAGCAAGGCTTAGGTGAAGTCACAGATCCTCCAATCAATGTTGCTGGAAAACACGTAGTTGTCATTGGTGGTGGAGATACCGGTGCTGATTGTTTAGGAACTGCAATCCGTCAAAAGGCTGCTTCTATAACTCAACTTGAAATTATGCCAAGACCATTAGATGAAAGACCATCATCACAACCATGGCCAACATACCCAATGATTTATAGAGTATCTAGCGCGCACGAAGAATTAGATAATCGAGTATTCAGCGTAAACACTCAAGAATTTGTTGGTGATGGAAATGGAAATTTAAAGGCCCTTAAAATTGCTGAAGTTAAATTTGAAAATGGAAAGTTTGAACCAGTACCAGGAAGTGAAAAGGAAATTCCAGCTGACTTTGTATTTATGGCAATGGGCTTCACTGGTCCAGAGAAATCTGTATTGCTTGATCAACTTGAAGTTGAATTAGATGAACGCGGCAACATTAAACGTGATATCAACTTCCAAACTAATCAAGAAGGTATTTTTGTTGCAGGAGATGCAGGTCGTGGGCAATCTCTAATTGTGTGGGCAATTGCAGAAGGCAGAAGCGCTGCAGCTGCAGTTGATAATTACTTGATTGGTAACACGCAACTTCCAGCCCCAATTCTTCCAACTGACCGCCCATTAACAGTTTAAGATTCATTACCTACCCGAAAAGGAAATTATGCGCCGCGCGAAAATTGTCTGCACCATGGGACCAGCAGTTGAAGCTCCTGATAAAGTAAAACTGCTAATTGAAGCAGGCATGAACATGGCCCGCTTAAATCTCTCACATGGTAGTTATGAAGAGCATCAGAATCGTTTAGACCGAGTTCGGGAAGCATCAAAGGCAGCAAAAGTTCCAGTTGCAATTCTGGTTGATTTGCAAGGTCCGAAAATTCGCTTAGGCCGATTTGCAGATGGCCCACATGATTTAGCTCGAGGCGATATTTTCACAATTACAACTGATGATATTCAAGGCACCAAGGAACGGGTTAGTACTACCTTCAAAAATTTACCGGGTGACTGCAAACCAGGAGATCGTCTTCTAATTGATGATGGCAAAGTTACTGTTGAAGTTATTGAAGTAAAAGGTAACGACGTAGTTACTAAGTGCATCGAACCGGGTGCAGTATCAAATAATAAAGGAATTAATCTGCCAGGTGTTGCAGTTTCAGTCCCAGCGCTCTCTGAGAAAGATAAAGAAGATCTTCGTTGGGGGCTCAAAGCTGGAGTTGATTTCATTGCGCTCTCATTTGTCCGCGATGCAAAAGATATTAAAGATGTTCATGCGATTATGGACGAAGTTGGTGTTCGCCTTCCGGTAATTGCGAAGATTGAAAAACCCCAAGCTGTTGCTAACTTAGAAGAGATCGTGGCAGCTTTTGATGGAATCATGGTTGCACGCGGTGATTTAGGTGTAGAACTTCCAATTGAAGAAGTGCCACTAGTTCAAAAGCGTTGTGTGGCATTAGCTAGAGCCGCTGCCAAACCAGTAATAGTTGCAACTCAAATGCTTGACTCAATGATTACAAATAGCACTCCAACAAGAGCAGAAGCAACAGATTGTGCAAATGCAGTTCTTGATGGCGCAGATGCTTTGATGTTATCTGGTGAAACTTCAGTAGGCGATTTCGCAATTGAAGCAGTACAAACTATGGCTCGAATTATTACCTATACAGAGTCAAAGGCTCTAGAGAGAATTGCACCATTGGATGCAAAGCCAACTACTAAAGGTGGTGCAATCACCAAGGCTGCTACTGAAATCGGTGCAACTTTAAATGCTAAATATTTGGTTGCATTTACCGAATCAGGAGAATCTGCTCGTCGCATGGCGATGTTCCGTAGTCCAATTCCTATTTTGGCTTTAACGCCAGAAGAGGGAACAT
>JBEAMP010000078.1:0-8464 GCA_041165905.1 Actinomycetota bacterium | reverse complement strand
CTAGCGAATCAAGGACTATTTCTAATGCTTTCGCAATTTTCCAAGATGGAAATTTACCGGTGGCTGGATATATCGGCAGATACTTATCGGCAAAAGATTCAATCGCATCTTCTACATCGCTATCTCCTGGTAGCCACTCAAGTTCAGGGTGCGCTAACTGCCTAGACCCTTTGAATGTTCCTATTTTCCCTGCAAATAACCCTTGGCGACCAATGCGCATCTCTTTCTCACGCCATGCTTGGTTGAAGAAAGTTAGTGACATTTTTTCTCTATTGTTATCTTCAATAATTACTTCAACAATAACTTGTTTTCTATTTGCCATGCGGCGACTTTTCACTGAATGTACTTTTGCAAGTACTGTCGCCTCTTCACCTTCGCGCAGTTCGGCTATGTTTGTAAGTTCACCACGTCTTACATATCTTCGAGGATAATGGTGAAGAAAGTCTCCTACCGTCTTATAACCTAATTCAGAGGCAACGACTTTGGCGCTTCGATCACCAATTACGTCGATTAATTTAGTCTCTAAATTTGCCACGGCCTATTTTCTAATGATTATTTGAAAATCTCTCTATTTCTAGTTGCGGCACACCGCGCCAACCTGAGTGAGTTATCACTAAAAGAGCCCGGTCACGATATTTCTCAAGAATTCTAGTAGTAATACGTTCTGCTAAGTCAGGATCTAAATGTTCGGTTGGTTCGTCAAGAACTAATAAAGGTGCATCACTTAAGAGAGCTCTTGCTAGAACTATTCTTTTCGCTTCACCTCCTGAAATTGGTCGACCAAAATCCCCGATAATTGTGTCTAATCCTTCTGGCAACTCTGAAACCAGTGTTTCCAACTCAAGTAAAGTGAGTACCTCTTGCAAATTATCAGAACCGGAAATTCTCAAATTCTCTCGAAGCGAAGTATTGAAAATGTGTCCATTTTGCAGAGCGCCTGCGACTAATTTTGGTAAATTATTAATTTTCCTTATTTCTACACCGTTGATGGTTAAAGAACCTACATATTGAGTTAAGTTAAGTATTCCCATGGCACTTGTACTTTTGCCAATACCACTAGGGCCTCGTAAAACTAAGACTTCACCTCGCTTCAACTTAAATTCAAGAGGTTTAATTATTTGATTGCTCCAGAAGGGGCTATAACTATTTGCAACAAGTTGATCAAACTCCACATCTAATTTTTTTTCTGGCTTAACTTCAGGGATATTCGCTAGCTTGCTTTGAGCTAATTTCAATTTTCCACTCGTGAATAAATTTGGATACCAATTAAGAATTGACTCAAAACCAGTCAAGGCTAGAAAAACAAACATTGTGATTTGTACTGGAGGGAGCGAGTATCTACTTGCAAAAAAGAATGTCCATATTAGTAAAGAGGTGATTATGAAATTGATTAATAATTGGAATCCACGAATAATCCTTAAAATCTCACGTTCTAGATCGAATATTTGATTCTCTACTTTGTGAGCTCTAGCTATTACTTCATCGAGGTAACCATAAATCTCTGCCTCTAATGCTCCATGCACACTACTGCGTATGGCATCTGAATATTTACTCTCTAACTCTTCCAGTTTTCTAGTAGGACTAACTAATGCTCTTTGAATAACCATTGGCGCCAACAATGTCGCGGCAATTGAGACAATTAGCCAAGCTAATCCCATTTGGGGTTGTAGCCAAAAAGCCAAACCCGCAGCCCCGAATATCGTGATGATTGCAGCTGCACCAGGCAGGAGTACTCGTAATTCATATTCTTGCGCGCGCTCAACGTCATCAACAACTTGTTTAATTAATTGTCCGCCGGTTCCAGTATTCAAAATTTGCTCGGGGTTGCCAGCAATTCTTCGATAAAGATCGCTTCTTAGTTTAGCTAGTTTGTTGAAGACTGATTTATGGCTAATAATCCGTTCTAAATATCTGGTTACCGCTCGTCCAATCCCAAAGAAGCGAACCATCACAACGGCGACACTGAGAGTTAACACGGGTGGCATAAATGACGCCATCGTGATTAGCCAAGCGCCTGTTACATTTAATCCAATTCCAGCTAAGTAAGAGAATGCTGATAATAGATAAGCAGTAATCATCGGTTAATCCTGATCACTTGGTCATTTTCATTAAATATTTCTTGATCATGAGTAATAACGATTACGCCGCAATTTAGTGAGCGAAGCGTGCTCATAACTTTAATGGCTGAAGCCCTATCTAGATCAGCAGTTGGCTCATCAGCTACTAATAATTCTGGTTTATGCGCGATTGCGCGTGCCAGGGCTACTTTGCGAATCTGCCCGCCAGAGGCAGCGCTCAACAATTCATTTCCTGACTCGAGCATTGAATCTAATCCATTTGGTAATTCGCTAACATCTAATGCGACCAAATCTAAGTAGTGGCAAATTTCCAAATCACTTATTTCAGGATGTATAAGTTGAAATTGCTTTCGAACACTTCCTTGGGCAAGTTTTGGATGTTGTGGAATCCATCCAATTCCGCTTTTGTCTAATGAATTGATTAACTTCATGGCCGCTGAAGTCTTGCCGGCTCCAGAAGGGCCTACCCAGAACTGCAATCCTTTTGGATATTCCTTGCTCAGGCTTTCCTTTTTATTTTGTACTGGTATCGCTTCTATATTCTTCAAAGCTTCTGTGCCGTCCGTGGATGCATGAAATAAAGCAGCTGCATTACGAAGGGGAAAGTAGATCTCTGGTGCCAAAATCAGAATCATTAGAGCTGAGCTAAATTGGATATTTCCACCTACCAAACGAAGCCCAATTTCAACAGCGATCACCGCAACCGAAATGGTCGCAGCTAATTCAAGTGCCAGGCTAGATAGAAATGAAATGCGAAGAACTTTCATAGTTTCATCGCTGTAACGCTGGCCCATTTCCTCTATTCGGTCGGATTGCTTTTCAGTTCTACCAAAAATCTTTAGGGTCGCAAAACCTTTTAATGAGTCCTCGAAATATGTCGAGAGCGTGCCTAAGGTTTTCCACTTTTTGCCTACCGCATCATTTGTGTAACGTCCAATTAGCGCCCCAAAAAAAGGTATTAATGGCAGAGTGAAGAGTGCAACAAAAGCACTTAGCGGATCATTAAAAAACAAAACTAATATTAACAATGCAGGAACAAATATTGAAAAGAGTAATTGCGGTATAAATTTTCCATAATAAATATCGATTGAATTCAAACCTTTGGTGAGCAGATTGCTCATAGCAGCTGGTGAAAACTGCCTTAGACCATAAGAATTAGCTGTGGCACGATTACGTAATTGATGTTTGGCTTTAAGAGCTTGGTTCGAAGTCCAATTTTCGAAACCTGCAAGGAAAAGGGATTTGAAAATCCATAATGATATTAAATAATAAATTTGCGGATAGATGTGTTCTTGATTAATTACTTTGATAATTAAATCAGCAATTAGCCACGCGTTGAATATTAAAAGAGCGGACCAAAACTGCGCAGCAAAACATGAAGCCAGAAAAAGATAACGGCTGCTACCTTTAAGTAGCAGCCGTATATCTATTTTCACAGAGGCAATTTATCGCCATCCAGGACCCCACGCTCGGGATGTGCGATTTGACTTGCGCTTACTCGTTTGCGGAAGACCCAGTAAGTCCAACCTTGATAAATCAGAACTAGCGGAGTCATGATTACCGCAACCACGGTCATTACTTTTAATGTGTATTCGGTACTAGATGCATTAGTTATAGTCAGATCAAATTTTGAACTGATTGAACTTGGCATGACTCTTGGATAAAGCGCATAAAAGAGGTCACTTACAAAACTTACGATAGCAAGTGAAGAGAAGATGAAGGCCCATCCCTCGCGACCTCTTAAATTCATTCCAAGTGCAGTTAGCCAAAAAATCGCAACTAAAGCAGATAAAACCAATACGATGGTTTTCTTTTCTGGCAGAGAAATTATGGTCCAAACTAGGTATGCCACTGCGGCCACCGCTGCGATTAATCCGTATCGAGTAGCTAGAGCACGAGATTTTTTGCGGATTTCGCCAGCTGTCTTTAGCGATAGGAAGATTGCCCCGTGGGTTAAGAAAACCGTTAACGTCACAATTCCGCCTAGCAGTGAATATGGATTTAGAAGATTGAAAAAGCCACCTGTGTATTCAAGATGACCATTTATCTCTTCGATTGGAACACCTCGAACAATGTTGCTAAAGGCAACACCCCAAAGCAGGGCAGGAATTGCGCTTGCAACAACAATTGCGATGTCCCAACGTTGGCGCCATTCAGCTTTTCCATACTTGCTTCGATATTCAAATGCTACGCCTCTAACAATTAACCCAACCAAGATTAAAAATAGGGGTAAATAAAAACCACTAAATAAAGTTGCGTACCACTCAGGGAAGGCTGCAAAAGTCGCACCACCTGCTACTAATAGCCAAACTTCATTACCGTCCCAGACTGGCCCAAGAGTAGTAAGAACTGCACGTCGATCGGCTTCGTTAGAAGAAACCTGCGGAAGTAACATCCCAACTCCAAAGTCGAACCCTTCAAGAATGAAGTAACCAATCCAAAGTACTGCTATTAGCAGAAACCAAATTGTTTGTAGATCCATTTTCGCCTCCTCCTTAGTAACTCATAGCCAATGGCTTGTCACTTGAACCGCCAATTTCTGTTGGCTCGTGATATTTAACTGACTCATCAGGTCCAAGTTTGATTGCACGAATCATCAATTTAACTTCTACAGCAGCAAGCAATCCATAAAGTGCGATGTAGCCAATCAATGTAATCCATAGTGCAACCACGCCGACTTGTGGACTGACGCCATCAGAAGTCTTAATTAATCCAAATACCGCCCAAGGCTGGCGTGCAGTTTCTGTAAATATCCACCCAAAAGAATTTGCAAGTAGTGGCAAGAATGGCATCCAAATCATTGCAGGAGCAAACCATTTTGCAGTTGGAACAGTTCCACGGCGACGTATTTGCCAAAGTGTCATCAATGCAAAGAACGCTGCAATTGCGCCAAAGCCAATCATTAGTCGGAAACCCCAATACGCCATTGGAATATTCGGTTTGTAATTGCCAGGGCCGTACTGTTCAACATATTTCGCTTGCAGATCATTTATTCCCTCAACTGTCCCGTCAAAACTTCCCGTGGACATAAAGGAAAGGAAATTAGGCACTCCAATTTCAAATATAGATTTAGAACCATCCAATGTTCCAATTGTTAGCAATGAAAATGGTGCTGAACTTGTTGTGTCATAAAGAGCTTCAGCCGCCGCCATCTTCATTGGCTGCTGTGCTGTCATCACGCGTGCAGACCAGTCTCCAGATACTCCTACCAACAAGAAGCTAACAAGCACAGTAACTAAACCTAATTTTAAGGTTGGTAGTAGTACTTCTTCGTGACGCTTCTTTGCTAGCAAGTATCCAGATACACCAACCAGGAAAGCGCCTGAAGTAAAGGCAGCCAAAGTCATAGTGTGCGCAAAAGTTGCCAGCGCTGTTTGTTGAGTTAAGACTTCAACAATGCTTGTTAATTCTGCACGACCTTTTTCTACGTTCATGGTGTATCCAACTGGGTGCTGCATCCAAGCATTGGCTGCGAGAATGAAATATGCCGACAGCACTGTGCCAGTTGCTGCAAGCCAAATTGATGCAAGATGTAGTTTCTTTGGTAGGCGATCCCAGCCAAATATCCACATACCCAAGAAAGTTGATTCAAGGAAGAATGCAAGCAATCCTTCCATAGCTAGAGGAGCGCCAAAGATGTCTCCGACAAAACGTGAGTAATTTGACCAATTCATTCCGAATTGAAATTCCTGCACAATTCCGGTTACAACACCCATAGCAAAATTGATTAAGAATAATTTTCCAAAAAACTTAGTTGCATGTAAGTACTTATCCTTACCTGTGCGATACCAAGCAGTTTGCAAACCAGCGACTAAGAAGCCAGTGCCAATTGTGATTGGCACAAATAAGAAGTGGTAGACAGTTGTCGCTGCGAACTGCCAACGGGCTAGGTCTAATGCATCCATAAATCTCTCCATCTGTTCTGTATGGAACTGGTAGAAGTCTTCTCTTTTGAGCCCCTTTCAGGCGTAAAAATGCGAGTGGAAGCCCTACTGGAAAGACGATTTCGCTCACACGCCAGGTTCAAGTAACATCAGCCCCTGTAAATAGTTCCAACAAAGAACCCAACTTAAGGAGTAAGCAGTGGCATCTGTATGCGAAATCTGCGGCAAAGGCCCTAGCTTTGGAAATAACGTTTCTCACTCACAGGTGAAAACTCGTCGCCGTTGGAATCCTAATATTCAGCGAGTCCGTGTTTTTCTAAATGGCCGTTCAACTCGTCAGAACGTTTGCACCTCTTGCCTTAAGGCAGGCAAGGCTGCTCGCACCAAATAAGTTCGGTTTTAAACCAGACTTAAAAGCCAATTAACTGCTTCATCAGCGCCATACCCATCTGGATGACTTTTTAGTAGAACTTTTGCGCCTTCAATATCGCTTCCCAAAGTGACTATTGGCGCTTCAACGTAACCATCTTTACGCGCTTGTGGAAGTCCAATATTTGCCATTAAGCCATTGCAGAGACATTTACGTCCATCAATATCTTCTACTGCCCCACCCTTTTTGATGAATTGATCATCAGGTTCGGACGGGCAACGATAAATCGTACGTCCTGTTTCTGAAATTGCAGGTTCTCGTAGATAGCCTAAATCGCAAAGTTTTGGACGTGCAGCAAAACCTTCAGTTGTAGAAGTGTGTCCTTCGAGTTTTGCAATTTTAATTGGAAATGAAGTTGGCGAAGCTTTTACATCAGTTTTAATTTCTAAAGAGTTGCTCTTTAATTTATCTAATAACTGCTTTCGAGTTTTACCGCTAAAACCTGAGTGATTAGAGATTGCAAACAAAGTACCAACTTGCACTCCAGCGGCACCTTGATTAAGCGCAGCTTTCACTCTTTCAGGAGATCCATAAGTTCCTGCAAGCCAAAATGGCAGACCCAATTTCTTCATCTTCTCAATATCAGCAATATCTTTTGGTCCGTAAATCGGTTCGCCGTTGGCATCAAATTCCCACTTACCTCGTGGTGGAGCATTGTGACCGCCTGCAGAATTATGTTCGATGATAAATCCATCAGGACGAGTCTCTTCATCACGAGCTAAATAAGTTCCTAATACATCTACAGAGATAATCGCCAAAAACTTTGGTTTCTTAATTTTGGTTCCGGAAGGTACAAAATCAAGTGGGTTGATTGTGGTCTGCGCAGCTGGACCACCAATTACATCTACAGGGACTGAGCCGACTTCTAATTTTGAAATTTGTCTAATTAGTTTTGGCAATTCGCGAGGAATGCCTGCACCCATGATGATGTAATCAACTCCAGCCAGCATTGCACCTAAAACACTAGCTGCTGTGGTCATTTGAATTTTATGTAAGAAATTAATTCCTACAAGTCCATCGTGGCCCTCTTTAGCTAGCCAAACTTCAACGAAATTTGCCACTATTAAAATCTCTTGGGCATCGCGTTTTTGCTCTAAAGTTATTTTCGGAACCATGATGTACGGAGTTTCTGGAGCTTTCCCGCCATCAATAAAATACTTAGCCAGAATCTTCTGCACTATTTCCTGATTAGGAAAAGCGGCTAATGCTCTACGGGTGTTTCCAGATTTATCGCCATCTTGTAATCGTCTTGCCATCACATTATCGATTGCAGTACCCGATACAACACCAAGTTGGCCTTTAAGAGAAACTGTTTTTGCAAGTTCCCAATTTGAAACAGCAATACCCATTCCACCTTGAATGATTACAGGCAAATGTTCTGACATCCAACCTGCCTCTCTCCGTGGGGCTGGATCCTTAAAGGAAATGCTGCCAGCCGGGTTGCGGTGTCTCTACGTGGAGAAGTCTAACGCCACTTCCTGCAACTACTTTCCCTATCTCAAAGCCTTTAAGCGAGTGACCCGTTGCCAAAAAACAATGGTCTTCGCCACCACTTAGGATTAAATCAAATACTGAGACATTTAAAGTCTTCGCCACCTGCAAAAGCTCTGCAAATTCAGGATGTTTCGTTATTAAATCGCCATCAATTTCTAAACAAGTTCCAGATGCTTCTGCGATTTGTTCAGCTTGAATGAGTAGCGAGTCACTTATATCGCAAAGCGCATTTGCGCCAAATGCGATTTGCTCTGCATTGTCGTAATCAACAGATGGTGCTTGGTGTTCTGATATTGCAAAATCAATCAGCTCTCCATGAATGTTTCGTTGCAAGGCAATTAATCCAGCTGATGACCAGCCCGGAAGGTTTGAAATAAATATCGAATCACCTATTTCGGCGCCGCTTCTTAGAATCGGCCATTTACCTTCTCCGATTTCACCGGTTGCGGTAATGGAAATAACTATCTTCTTTGATTTATATAATTATCCAAAGATTTTCTTTTTTACGTGTATATTTGGTTAATATGAATTGTGTAGTGCATTATCTATGTTCCATTTCTTTTGTTGTTTTCTTGTTG
>JBEAMP010000077.1:0-6278 GCA_041165905.1 Actinomycetota bacterium | reverse complement strand
GGAACTGAAGTTGTGGAAGCTAATGCCAGACCTCCAAAAGCCGCTGGTCAAAAAATAGAAGACGATGGAAGCGCTGCAGAGAAATTAGTCAATTTCCTAGCTGAAAGGAAATTGATATGAGCAAAGTTCTAGTCGTAGCAGATAACGCAAAAGTTACAGCAGAATTAGTTGCTGCGGCGGGTAGTGCGGTAGTTGTTGAATCCAAATCATCAAAAGCAGTAGCAGAATATGCAAAAAATAATAGCTTTGACGCAGTTTTTGTTGCTGCAACGATGGATGGCAAAGAATTTGCTGCTCGTATCGCGATTGCATTAGATTCGGGAATAATCACAGATGCAATCGCAGTCGATAGCAATTTTGTCACTACACAATCTAACTTCGGTGGCAGTTACACCGTAAAAGCAAAGGTAAATCGAGGAATTCCAGTAATAACTTTGCGCCCAAATTCAGTAGAACCAGCTAACGAAATACCAGAAACTATTAAGTTAGATGGTGATGATAATTCTTTGGTAACTATCAAATCTGTTAAGCCAAAGGTAAAAGGCGCGAGACCAGAATTAGCAGAGGCAAAAATTGTGGTCTCTGGCGGAAGAGGAATAGATGGAGATTGGTCAGCAGTTGAAAAGTTTGCTGACTCTCTTGGCGCTGCAATCGGAGCTTCACGTGCAGCGGTAGATGCTGGCTGGTGTAGCCACGATATGCAGGTAGGCCAAACTGGTAAGAGCGTAAGTCCTGATCTTTACGTGGCATGCGGAATCTCTGGAGCAATTCAGCACAAGGCTGGCATGCAGACATCTAAAACTATTGTCGTAATTAATAAGGACCCCGAAGCGCCACTATTTGAAATAGCAGATTTTGGCATCGTGGGTGATTTAGCGAGCGTACTTACGAAGGCGAGCGAGCTAATAAACGCACGCAAGTAGAATGTCGCAGTGGCAATCTACTTAGATCATGCGGCGACAACGCCTATCTCTGAAATTGCCCTTGCTGAATTCAACAAACAATTGCAGCAAATTGGTAATCCATCTTCATTGCATAACTTTGGTAGAGAACAAAGACGGGCCCTGGAAGAAGCTCGTGAAAAGATTGCTAACTTTATAAATTGTGCACCCAGCGAAGTAATTTTTACCGGATCCGGCACCGAAGCGGATAATCTGGCGATTAAAGGGCTTTTTTGGAAAGAACAGAAGAACGGAAAAAAAGTCGTAGTAATTTCCAGTTTCGAACATAAAGCAGTTCTAGAACCAGCCGAGTGGTTAGTTGAAAAAGAGGGTGCTGAATTAATTCAGATACCAATCACCAGTGAAGGCATAGTCAATTTAGATTTCTTGAAAGATTTAGTTTCAAAACGTGGTCATGAGATTGCACTTATCTCGGTTATGCATTCAAATAATGAAATCGGTGCGCTACAACCAATTGATGAGGTAATAAAGATTGCCGGAAATATTCCAGTGCATTGCGACGCCGTGCAATCCCTTGTAAAAGTTCCGGTCTCATTCAAAGGATTAACTGCACTAACATTAAGTGCACATAAAGTAGGCGGCCCTGTGGGCGTAGGCGCACTCGTTTTAAAACGTGGTTTTGATATTCCGGCGCTGCTTCACGGTGGCGGTCAAGAACGAGAAATCAGAAGTGGCACATTAAATGCTCCAGCCATATGTGCATTCGCGGCAGCATTAACATCATATCCAACTGATGCTGTTTCAGCCTTACGCGATCAATTGATAACTGGGATAAAAAATTCAATTCCTAATGCATTAATCAATACACCAAAACATGCATTACCAGGAATTGTTAACGTCTCTTTTCCAGGCACTAAAGGTGAAACTCTTCTACTACTGATGGACATGGAGGGAATAGCCTGTTCAACGGGGTCTGCGTGTAGCGCCGGAGTTCATCGGCCAAGTCATGTATTAATTGCATTGGGACGCACTGAAGATGAAGCAATCGGAACTTTAAGACTTTCACTTGGCGCGCAAAGTACAGAAGCGGATATAAAACGGGTATTAGAAGTATTGCCTGGCGTAGTTGAAAAGGCTCGGTTAGCAAAATGAAGTTGATCGCAGCAATGTCAGGTGGTGTTGATTCGGCAGTAGCAGCAAGTAGAGCAGTAGAGGCTGGTCATCAAGTAGTTGGCGTTCACTTAGCGTTAGCTTCCAATCCTCAGAAATATCGCTCAGGTGCGCGCGGTTGTTGCACCATTGAAGATTCACATGATGCCAGAAGAGCTGCAGATGTAATCGGTATTCCTTTTTACATATGGGATATGGCCGAAGAATTTCATGCAGGGGTGGTTGAGAATTTCTTATCAGAATATTCTGCAGGCCGTACCCCAAACCCATGTTTACGTTGTAACGAAAAAATTAAATTTGCTGCGGTTTTAGATCGCGCAAAAGCAATGGGTTTTGATGGAGTTGTTACCGGTCATTATGCAAACATGCGCGCTTTAGATGGAGAACGAACTTTGCATCGCGCGATTGATATGAGCAAAGATCAATCTTATGTACTTGCAGTTTTAACCAGAGAACAATTGCAAGGAGCATATTTCCCACTAGGTGACACTGAAAAAGTTGATATCCGAAAAGAGGCAGAGGCAAAAGGTTTAGCGGTAGCAAATAAACCTGATAGTCATGACATCTGCTTTGTCCCAAGTGGTGATAACGCTGGTTGGCTGCGTGAAAGATTAGGTAGTGAAGAAGGTCCAATTGTTGATCAAGATGGAAATATTATTGGCCAACATAAGGGCGCATACACCTACACAATTGGCCAGCGAAAAGGACTTGGCCTAACCGTTCCTGCAACAGATGGAAATCCGCGTTTTGTATTAAAAATAGAACCAAAGAGCAACACAGTTGTCGTAGGCCCAAGAGAAGATTTAGCCGTGACCAGAATTGTTGGCGAAAAGCCGGTTTGGTGTGGCCCTAATCCCGGATCAGATTGGCAAACAGGTTACGTGCAAGTACGTGCCCATGGCGCAGCACTTGATTGCAAATATCGCGAAATCTCAAATGTCATTGAGATTGAATTAGAGAAACCATTACTTGGACTAGCAACAGGACAAGCGGCAGTAATTTACGATGGTGATCGAGTAGTTGGTTCTTCGACCATTTGTGAGACTGAATGAATCCACGCCAAAGAATTGCAGAGTTAACGGAAGAAATCCGCGATCATATTTTTCGTTATTACGTACTAGATAATCCAACGGTAACCGATGCGAATTTTGATAAATTGATGCGCGAACTAGAGGCAATCGAAAAGGAACATCCAGAACTTCGTGCAGATGATTCGCCAACTCTAGGAATTGGTGGTGGATTTGCTACCACTTTCGAACAAGTTGATCATCTTGAAAAAATGATGAGCTTAGATAATGTATTTGATGAGTCAGAATTAACTTCTTGGTTTGATCGCGTTGAGAAAGAAGTATCAAACGTTAATTGGCTCTGCGAACTAAAAATAGATGGCTTAGCTATTAACTTGCGTTATGAAAACGGAAACTTAACTAAAGCTCTCACAAGGGGAAATGGCACAACCGGCGAAGACGTTACATTAAATGTTAAAACTATTAAGAATTTACCTCATGAATTAAGAGGAAAAAATATTCCAAAATTAATTGAGATTCGTGGAGAAGTATATTTTCCTATTGCAGCATTCAATGAATTAAATAGTTCGCTCGAAGAATCCGGAAAAGCTACATTTGCTAATCCCAGAAATGCCGCAGCAGGATCCCTCAGACAGAAGGATCCGCGAGTGACTGCTTCTAGACCACTTAATGTTTTGGTTCATGGCATCGGAGCGACTGACACAAGATTTGATAAACAGAGCCAAGCATACGAATTGTTAAAGAGCTTGGGTTTACCAACCAGTCCACATTTTCAAGTATTTAAAAGCCGAAAAGAAGTAGCAAAATACATAGAAAATTATGCAGAACATAGACATGATTTAGAACATGAAATCGATGGTGTAGTAATTAAAGTAGATCAAATTGAACTACAGAAAAAGTTAGGTGTTACTTCCAGGGCACCAAAATGGGCCATCGCCTATAAATATCCGCCAGAAGAAGTCGTAACTAAATTACTTGATATTCAAGTTTCGGTGGGACGCACTGGAAGAGTTACTCCATTTGCGGTTATGGAACCTGTACTGGTTGCAGGTTCCACAGTTACTCATGCGACTTTACATAATTCACAAGAAGTCGAACGTAAAGGTGTGCTGATTGGTGATTACGTTGTAATCCGAAAAGCTGGTGATGTAATCCCTGAGGTACTTTCTGCAGTGACTGATAAACGAACAGGCAAAGAGAAAAAATTTAAAATGCCTGATAGATGTCCAGATTGCGGCGCTAAGTTAGTTGAGCAATCTGAAGGCGATGTTGATTTGCGTTGCCCAAATGCTCAAAGTTGCCCAGCACAATTGCGAGAGCGTCTCTATTACATAGGCTCCAGATCAGCTCTTGATATTGATGTGCTTGGCTATGAAGCTGCAAATGCCTTACTAGATGCAAAGATAATCAAAGATGAATCTGAACTTTTTGATTTAACTGCAGAAAAACTCATGACTTCACCATTTTTTACCAAGAAAGATGGTTCAGCTGGGGCAAATGTTAATAAGATTCTAGAAGCTCTTGAAACTGCAAAATCCAGACCGCTTTGGAGAGTAATAGTTTCTTTATCTATTAGACACGTCGGTCCGACAGCTGCCCAAGCTCTTGCAAATAATTTCAAATCTATAGATGCAATTTCCAAGGCAAAACCTGAGCAATTATCTGAAGTTGATGGCGTTGGTGGCGTGATTGCTGATTCAATTGTCGATTGGTTTAAAGTGGATTGGCATAAAAATATAGTGAAAAGCTGGGCCAAAGCCGGAGTAGCAACGGAATTAGTTGAATCATCAAATCTGCCACAAACATTGGCTGGATTAACATTCGTAGTTACCGGAAGCCTGGAATCTTTTACTCGAGATGGTATAAATGAAGTAATCATTGCGCATGGCGGAAAATCCTCATCTTCCGTTTCTAAGAAAACTGATTACGTTCTTGTGGGCTCCGAACCTGGTTCTAAGGCAAAGAAGGCCGAAGAGCTAGGTGTGGCTATTATCGATGAGGCGAAATTCAAAGAATTGCTAAAAGGCAAGTAGTATTTAGTCATGTTCCATCTACAAGAAGCTACTCGAGAGTTGCCACAGCACCCGATTGTTTTCGGATTGACCACCTTTGGAATCCTAACTCTTCTGCTTTATTTAACATTGCGTCTTGACCGCTAAACGAATCGGTTTGTACGGAGGGACCTTCGATCCCATCCACAATGGACATCTACGAGTAATTGTCGAACTTCTCTCGCGCAAAATAGTTGATCAAATTATTTTGATCCCTGCCGGTCAACCTCTACTTAGAGAAGCTGGGCCTACTGTTGATGGCGCAACAAGATTAGAAATGTGTAAATTAGCAATTGAAGATTTGCCTAAGGATATAAAAGATTCTGTCTATACGAGCGATATTGAAATTAAAAGAGATGGCCCAAGTTTTGCTTTTGACACAGTCGAAGAGATAGAAAATTCTGTAAGTGGCGAGAAAGAGCTTTATTGGATTATTGGCAGTGATGCCTATGCCAATATTGAAAAATGGCATAGACATGAAGAGTTGCAAGAAAAGGTCAATTTTATTGTGATTGATCGCCCAGGCGATGATGGCGATGGAATAGATATTGGTGCCTTAGATATCTCGGCAACACAGATTAGGAACGACAAACAATTAAATGGAATTTCTCCCAGCGTACGAAAGTTCATCACCGAAAGGAAGTTATATGCCAGTAAGTGAATTAGTGCGCAAAGAATTAGATATCGCCGCTCAAGCTGCAGTAAATAAATTAGGAACTGATTTAGTGGCAATTGATCTTTCAGATCAAAGTTTGCTTTCTGAAGCTTTTTTGATCGTGTCCGGAAATAATCCTAAGCAAGTTGAAGCTATTGCGGATGAAATAGAAGAAAAATTAAAGGATATTAATGAGAAACCAGTTCGTCGTGAAAATGGCGAAGAGTGGATTTTAATTGATTACTCTGACTTAGTAGTACATATCCAATCTGAAAACTTACGTAGGTATTATATGTTGGATCGACTTTGGAATGATTGTCCAACCATTCCCTTACATATTGATGAAACTAGGTGAGGCGCCGTGAGTCATAATCACAACAAGATAGTTCTTTGGCGACACGGCCAAACAGATTGGAATATTGCAAATCGCTTCCAAGGGTCTACCGATATTCCTTTAAATGAAACCGGAATT
>JBEAMP010000076.1:0-7432 GCA_041165905.1 Actinomycetota bacterium | reverse complement strand
AGTTCATTAAAAAAGGAACCATCATGAAGCCAGAGATTCACCCAGAGTACGTCGAGACCACTGTTAACTGCGGTTGCGGCGAATCATTTAAGACTCGATCAACCGTTACAACCGGTTCAATTTATGTTGAAGTTTGCGACAAGTGCCATCCGTTCTACACCGGTAAGCAGCGCATTCTTGATACCGGTGGACGCGTCGCTAAGTTCGAAGAGCGTTTCGGTAAAAAATCTAAGTAGCTTTCTTAAAAAACCGCACCAGCCAGAATTATCTGGCGTGCGGTTTTTTTATTTTAATAAGGAGAAGAGATGACTGAGCGTTTTGCCTCAGCTATCGAGTTGGTAAATGAATATGCCGAACTTGAAAAGCAGATGGCTGATCCTGGCATTCATGCCGATGCGAGCAATGCTCGCAAACTCGGTCGACGTTATGCGCAATTGGGTCCAGTTGTTGCTGGCTATCGAAAATGGAAACAGAGCGTAGAAGATCTAATCGCAGCTAAAGAATTAGCAGAAGTTGAACCTGAATTTGCAGCGGAGATTCCAGCGCTTGAAGCAGCAGAGTCTGCAAATGCTGAAATTCTAGAAGAGCTCTTGTTACCTCGAGATCCAAATGATGATCGCGATGTAATTATGGAAATCAAAGCTGGCGCTGGCGGCGATGAGTCAGCACTCTTTGCAGGAGATTTACTGCGCATGTACATGCGATATGCCGAAAAGCAAGGTTGGAAGACCGAAGTAATAGATGTTACTGAATCAGATCTAGGTGGCTATAAAGATATTTCGATTGCAGTTAAATCAAAAGGCACCCCGGCGCCTGGTCAATCTCCGTATGCAAAGTTGAAATTTGAAGGTGGAGTGCATCGAGTTCAACGTGTGCCAGAGACCGAATCACAGGGTCGAATTCATACCTCTGCCGCAGGTGTTTTAGTGCTTCCAGAAGCAGAGGAAGTTGATGTTGAATTGAATATGAATGATGTACGTGTAGACGTTTATCGTTCATCAGGTCCTGGCGGGCAGAGCGTTAACACCACCGACTCAGCGGTGCGTCTAACTCACGTGCCGACTGGAATTGTCGTTAGTTGCCAGAACGAAAAATCACAGTTGCAGAATAAGGAATCGGCACTTCGTATTTTGCGTGCGCGCTTACTTGCGGATGCGCAAGAGAAGGCAGATGCCGCAGCGGCTGCAGAGCGCAAGAGCCAAGTACGTACAGTTGATCGCTCTGAACGTATCCGCACTTACAACTTTCCAGAGAATCGTTTAAGTGATCATCGAGTAAATTACAAAGCAAATAATTTAGATGCAGTATTAAATGGAGAACTTGATTCAGTGATTCAATCACTTCTAGATGCTGATAAGGCAGCCAAGCTAGCCGGAAACTAAATACAGATGGTTCGCGATCTGATTCGTTCTGCTAAAGATAATTTAACTAAAGCTGGCTATTCTGAAGTCGACGCTGAGATTCTATTTGCACATTTATTAGGTATTAATCGAATGGAATTGCATAATCCAGTTGCGCTAGAACGCGCCATGGAAAATATTGGAGATATTGCAGAGGATTATCACCAATTAATAAATCGCAGACTTTCTCATGAACCGTTGCAATATATAACGGGCGAAGCACACTTCAGAGATTTAACTTTAGAAGTAGGGCCAGGCGTTTTAGTTCCGAGACCTGAATCTGAACTGATGGTTTCTTATCTTTTGGCATTAATCGAAAACAGACCTGGGTTAATTAGCGTAATTGATTTAGGCGCAGGAAGTGGCGCGCTATCTATAGCGTTATCAACTGAGTGCGAACGAGTACGTGCAATTGCAGTTGAAAAAAGTCCAGAAGCAATTGTTTGGTTAAGAAAAAACGTCGCTCGTTATGTTGAAGAGATGCGAGTAGTGGAAGGTGACGTCAGAGATGCCCTACCGGGTGTAAAAGCTGATTTTGTAATTGCTAACCCTCCTTATGTTCCTGATGACCAAGAACTACCGGCAGATGTGAAAAATGAACCAAGTGCGGCGCTTTTTGGTGGAGCCACCGGACTTGAGATCCCGAAGCAATTTATTGATGCTGCCGCTCGTTTACTGAAAAGCGGTGGCACATTGGCAATCGAACACACTGAACTTCAAGGTCAAGCGATATCTGGATTGCTCGAAGAGATGTTCACAAATATCGAATTGCATTATGATTTAAACGATAGACCTCGATGGACTAGTGCAGTTAAGCGATAACAGAGGAAGAGATGCAAGAAATAGATTTAAAAAAGGGCACCCTTGCTCGCCATGTTACTCGCGCTGTAAAAGCAATTTCAGATGGTTACGTTATTGCAGTACCTATGGAAAATGCATATGCATATATTTGCGATGCTTTTAACCATGATGCTGTAAGAGCTATGCATGTTTTGCGCGCAGACGAACTTGGAGTCAAGGCACAAGTCTTAGTTGCTAACTTCAAAATGGCTGAAGGTATATCTAGAAATTTAGATAAACGAACAATTGCTGCTATGAAAAAATATTGGCCAGGTAAAGTTACATTTCAAGTATTGCCAAGTGCACTCTTAAATTGGGACCTTGGCGATAATAATGAATTAGATGAAGTTGCAATTAGAGTTCCTAGTGCGCCATTTATAAAAGCAATCTTGGCAAAGACCGGACCATTAGCTACTGCATCAGTTTCAAGAATCGGACAACCACCAATTTCAGCAAGCTCTGAAGTACCAAGAGATGGGATAGAGCTTTTCTTCAATGGTGGAAAGTTGCGCAAAGGATTGCCAACTACCGTGGTTCGCACTATTGCTGGCGCCCATAAAGTATTGAGGGCTGGCGCAGTAGACTTTGCCTCATGACAGATGCGCGTAAATATGGTCCAGATTTCGATTTACTAGAGAAGCAAGATCCAGAAATTGCAAGTATTTTGCTTGCTGAAATTAAACGTCAACAGACTGGTTTGCAATTAATCGCATCCGAAAACTTCACATCTGGAGCTGTATTGGCAGCGCTCGGAACACCTCTAAGCAATAAATATGCAGAAGGTTATCCAGGTAAACGTTACTACGGAGGCTGCGAAGTTGTAGATCGCGCAGAAGAGATTGCAATTGAAAGAGCCAAACAATTATTTGGCGCAGATCATGCAAACGTGCAACCACATTCAGGTGCATCAGCAAATATCGCTGTGTACGCAGCTTTCACAAAGCCTGGAGATAAAGTGATGGCAATGTCACTTCCACACGGTGGCCACTTAACTCATGGTTCAAAAGTAAATTTTTCAGGTAAATGGTTCGACATTGTCTCTTACGGTGTACGCCAAGATACAGAGCTAATTGATTACGATGAGATGCGTGATGTTGCACTTCGTGAAAAACCAAAAATGATTTGTTCTGGGGCAACCGCTTATCCAAGTTTGGTGGACTTTGAAAAAGTTCGCCAGATTTGCGATGAAGTAGGTGCAATTATGTGGGTTGATGCTGCGCACTTCATTGGGCTTGTTGCTGGAAAAGCGATTCCTTCACCGGTTCCTTATGCAGATGTTGTTTCGTTTACGACACATAAAGTACTTCGCGGCCCGCGAGGTGGAATGATTCTTTCTAAAGCCGAACATGCAGCTGCAATTGATAAGGCGGTATTCCCTGGAATGCAGGGCGGTCCAATCATGTCAGCGGTTGCCGCAAAGGCAGTTGCTTTACATGAATGTCAGCAATCTTCGTATCAAACTTATGCAAAGCAAGTAATTACCAATGCAAAAGCCTTAGCAGCAGGCTTGGTTGCAGAGGGAATGCGTGCGATTTCTGGCGGTACTGATACCCATTTAGCGCTAATTGATGTAACAGGTGTTGGAGTAACCGGCAAGGTTGCAGATGAACGTTGTGGCGCATCTGGAATTACTTTAAATAAGAACTCAATCCCATTTGATCCAAATCCTCCAGCAGTTTCAAGTGGAATCCGCGTCGGAACCCCTTCAACTACTACTCAAGGAATGGGCGTTGCAGAAATGGAATTGATTGCAAAATTAATAACACGCGCAATCAAAACCGATGATGCTGCGGAGCATGCAAAGATAAAATCAGAAGTCCAATCATTAGTAGCAAAGTTTCCGATTTACGCGTAACTAGAAATTAAATAAGTGCGCGAATATCTCTTAACCATGTTGCTGGCAGCAGCAATCTGTTATTTGGTAACCCCTTATGTAGAAACTTATGCGCTTCGTTTTGGTGCAATCGCGAGAGTTCGAACTAGAGATATTCATACCGAAACCACTCCACGATGGGGTGGAGTATCCATGTGGTTTGCCACCTCTTTTACCTTTGTAGTGGTCTCGCACCTACCTTTAGTTGGTAAATCATTTGGACGAGAAGCTCAAGGGATTTTTCTTGCAGCTACATTTGTAGTGCTTCTTGGCATGATTGATGATCGATATGAATTAGATGCACTCACTAAATTAGCTGGACAAACTGTTGCCGCCGGCATCTTGCTCACCTTTGGCGTACAACTTCTATGGCTTCCTATTAATGGCTTAATCACTTTGCCACCCTCAATTGGCCAATTTCTAACGGTATTAGTAATTCTGGTTGCGATTAATGCAGTTAATTTCATCGATGGAATGGATGGATTAGCAAGCGGAGTAGTAGCAGTCGCTGCTACAGCCTTCTTTATCTTTGCATATGTTTTAGCGGTTGTTTATGGCTTTAGCCGCGCTGGCGCGCCATCTACTATATCTGCGGTTTTGATAGGTGTTTGCTTGGGTTTTCTTCCACACAATGCATATCCAGCAAAAATCTTTATGGGTGATTCCGGATCTATGTTCTTAGGTTTGATGTTAGGCGCTGCTGCAATTACTTTAACAGGGCAGTTTGATCCAAATGCGATCTCATCAGAATCTACGGGACCAACTTTCCTTCCATTGCTTCTACCTTTTGCAGTCCTTGCAATTCCGCTTGTTGATTTTGGAATGGCAGTTGTCAGAAGAGTGCGCGCTGGACGTTCTCCTTTTGCACCAGATAACGAACACCTGCATCACAAATTATTCAGAGCAGGAAATTCACAACTCAGAACTGTAATTATTATGTATTTATGGACTGCTGCAATTGCATTTCCAGTTACTACTTGGGCTTTTGCTCCACTCTGGGCTGCTGTTCTGGTCGGTGGAATATTTGGATTGGGATCAATCCTTCTTATGAAGAGAAAGAAAGAAAAAATTGAATCAAGATCCTAATGTCATCATGATGAAAGGTGCACTAAAACCATCGCTTGTAGTTGGAATTCTTGGTTTGATAATTTCTACTTGGTTACAAGGTAGCGCCGGATTGTTTGGAGCGCTTCTTGCACAATTAGTAGTTTTAGTTTTTTTCTTAGTAAATATTGGCGTAGCTTCAATGACTAAAAGCACTGATCCAATTGCAACAATGGCGCTTGCAATGTTTAGCTATTTTTCAAAAATTTTGATTTTGGGTGCGATGATGTTTGCAATTGGCAAGTTCACTGATGATGAAGAAATTCATCGCATGAGCTTTGGAATTACAGCGATTGCGCTGACATTTGCATGGCTAGGCGGGGAGATACGCGCTTATTTGAAGCTAAAGCTCCACCTTCCGCTTCCGCAGAATCCAGGTAATAAGTAGGATTGTCATATGAATAATGATGAAAACGCAGTCTGGTCGATCTTCGGCTATCTGCTTTCTGGCCTTTTGGTCTGGGGCGGTGTGGGCTGGGCGCTTGATCACTTCTTAGGAACTGGGTTCTTCCTCTTAATTGGCCTGGTTGTAGGCGCTGGTGCTGCGATTACCATCATCTGGTACCGCTTCGGCCGCGAGTAATTTCACTTACATTCCCGCATCAGCGGATTTCATAAAAACGCTACTTTTCAATAGGGTTTCCCTGCTTCCCCGAGCTCTAACCCCACAAAACCTCAAGGAGTTCTTAAGTGCTCAACCTCCGCTTATCAGGAGAGGGTTTCACCCCGCCAGGCACCAAAGACTTTAATCTCCCATCTTTAATTGAGGGAAATCCATATTTCACTAAGCCAATTCTTCAATTGTTCTTAGCCGTAATATTAATTTCAGTATTTTTTGTTCTCGCATCGCGCAAAGCAGCTGTGGTCCCGTCAAAACTTCAATTCGCTGGCGAATCTGTATATGGCTTTGTTCGTAAAGGTCTAGGCGAAGACATCATTGGGCACGAATTTATGCGATTCGTGCCATTTTTATTTACATTATTTACTTTCATTTTAGTTAATAACATTTTTGGAATTGTTCCTTTGATTCAATTCCCATCAATGTCTCACGTTTCATTCCCATATGTGTTAGCAATTTTTGCTTACGGCGTATTTCATTACATCGGAATTAAGAGACAAGGTTTCTTCAAGTACATGAAGGGCATCATGTTCTTGCCTGGAGTTCCAAAGTGGTCCTATGTACTTCTTACTCCACTTGAAATTGCAACTTACTTCATAATTCGCCCACTAACACTTTCATTACGTTTATTTGCAAATATGTTCGCAGGACACTTGCTGTTGCTTGTGTTCATTCTTGGCGGCGAACATATGTTGATGTCAGATGCAATTGGCTTGAAGATCGTTTCAATCTTCGGTTTCTCTCTCGGAATCGTGATGACTTTCTTTGAGTTCATGGTCCAATGTCTACAGGCGTACATCTTTACTCTGTTGACAGCGCTTTACATCGCCGGCGCCCTTGCCGACGAGCACTAAAACCCAAACTAGATAAAACTAGGCAACTAGAAAAAGAAAGAATAGGAAGAAATATGTCAGGCACACTCAACCTGGTCGGTTATGGCCTCTCAGCTATCGGTCCTGCAATTGCAACAGGTCTGATTTTCGCGGCTTATATCAATGGCGTAGCACGCCAACCAGAAGCACGTTCAGTTCTACAGCCACTAGCGTTCCTAGGCTTCGCTCTTGCGGAAGCTCTTGCGCTATTCGGTCTAGTTCTAGCGTTCATCCTCTAAAAATATTTAGTAACTAAATTAAGAATTAAAGGTAGAGACAATGTTAATTAAGGCAGCAGAGGCAGCGGCTAATCCGCTGATTCCTCACACCGCCGAACTGATTGTCGGAACAATCGCATTCACTATTCTCTTCTTGGTACTACGCAAAGCTGTAGTGCCAAATTTTGAAAAAGCGTTTGCAGAACGTACCGAAGCAATTCAAGGTGGAATTGAGAAAGCCGAAAAGGCACAGCAAGAAGCGCAAGCTGCTCTCGAGCAGTACAACTCGCAACTAGCTAGTGCTCGCGATGAAGCTGCGCGACTTCGTGAAGAAGCGCGTGCACAAGCTGCAAATATTGCAGACGAGATTCGCGCCAAGGCACAGGAAGAAGCCTCACGCATTGTCGCAACCGCACATGCATCGATCGAAGCAGAGCGCCAACAAGCAATTACCTCTCTACGTAATGAAGTTGGAACTTTGGCTGTCGAACTCGCTTCAAAGATTG
>JBEAMP010000075.1:0-2580 GCA_041165905.1 Actinomycetota bacterium | reverse complement strand
GCATAAGCTTCTTTGAGAATTTCTTCTGCGCGATCTGAAGTAACACCAACCACTAAACGGTTTGGCCTTAAAGTATCTTCAACTGCAAATCCTTCACGTAAAAATTCTGGATTCCATGCTAATTCTGTATGTGCCGGAATCTGCTTTGCTAACTCTTGTGCAGTACCAACTGGAACAGTTGATTTGCCAACTAAGAGCGATCCAGGCTTTGCAACTGCGGATACAGCTGCAAATGCGCTCTTTACATAACTTAAATCAGCGGCCAGGCCATCTTTAATTTGTGGAGTTCCAACGCAAATGAAATGGACATCGCAATCTGTAATTTCTGAATAATCAGTGGTGAACTTTAATTTCCCACCTTTTACATGCTTTGAGAGTAGTTCAGGTAGTTCTGGTTCGTAGAAAGGTAGCTGACCTCTAGAAAGCGCCTCAATCTTGGAGGCATCATTATCTATACCAATAACATCAAGTCCAAGCTCGGCCATGCAAGCTGCATGGGTAGCACCTAAATATCCAGTACCAATTACCGAAATCTTCATATTGTGATTCTAATACTTAATCTCTCCGCAAGGATTTTCATTTGCGGTTCGCGTCTTGAATTTATCAACGATAGTTGGCGAAGCTGAAGCCTTTTTCTTCTCTGCATTTGCTGATTTTGTTGGCTTTACTTCATCTACCACTGGTAGGTCATTTCGTAATCTTTCAAAGAGTTCTGGTGCCAGCGTTTCGTGCCAAATTACAACTGAACCAACGCCTGCGGCATAACCATTTGCGGTACCTAAAGGAATAGTCATCGTGCGCATTTTGCCAGGCGCTAGATTTTTTATTTGCTTTGCAAGATTTACGATATCGCCTTGATCTAAAGTTTCATCAGTTTTAACAGTCTTAAATATCGCAGAAATCAAATCTTTTACTTTAAATGGATTTAATAAGACACCTGTACTAGTTGCTTTTCGGAAAACTGCAGAGACAAATTGTTGTTGTCTTTGCATACGTCCAATGTCACCCAATCCATCAAAATCTCTTGTGCGCACATACTTGAGCGCTTCAATTCCATTTAAAGTATGAACTCCAGCTGACATCACTAGGTGGCTCTTCGGGTCATTAATTGGCACTTTAGAACAGACTTGAATTCCGCCAAGAGCATCAACTACATTCTTAAATCCAGCAAAGTTCACTTCAACATAATGATCAATTCTTAAATTAGTAGCCTTTTCAATCGTTTGGATAAGTAAAGGGGCGCCACCCCAAGCAAAAGCTGCATTTACTTTTGATTGCGTCTCAGAAATCTGAGTTTTTCCATCAAGACTGGTATGTGCCGGAATGGTTACCAAACTATCTCTCGGTATTGAAATCACAACTGCTCGATCACGAGATTTACTTATATGAACCAACATCATGGTGTCAGAACGAGCACCTGCCGCAGTTTTAGTTGAACCAACTCGAAGCAAACGTAGCTCTGCTGCAGTTAAACCTTCGCGCGTATCTGAACCAACCACCAAATAAGTAACTGCACTAGATGCTTTTTCTGGACGATTAATTAAATTATCAAAAACAGTTACACGACTAATGGCACCGCTAATTCGACCAAGCCCTAGCCAAGCAAAACCGGAAATTAAGACAATTCCGATTGAAGCCCAGGTCAGGTATTTGATTGATTTAGCTGATTTCACGGGCGAAAGCCTACAAGAGTGAGCTTTAAGCGATAGCGTTTCCCCGTTATGGTTGAGGTGACATCCAGCGCAGTCTCAGTAATTCTTCCAGTACTGAACGAAGAAGATTATTTAGAGCATGCAGTTAGCGCGATTTTGGCGCAAGATTTCCAAGGTTCAATTGAAGTCATCCTCGCTATCGGCCCTTCACGTGATCGAACTTTAGAGATTGCCAAAACTTTGTCAGAAAAAGATGATCGAGTAAAAATTGTAGATAATCCAACTGGAAGGACTGCGGCAGGATTAAATCTTGCAATTGCAAATTCAACTCATCCAATTATCGTACGTGTTGACGGCCACGCGAATATTCCAAGCAATTACATAAGCATTGCCGTCAAATTATTGAAGGAAACTGGTGCTGTAAATGTAGGTGGCGTAATGGCAGCCGAGGGAGTAACTTCATTTGAAAAAGCAGTTGCTAGTGCCATGCGAAGTCCTTTGGGTGTTGGTGCCGCCAAATTTCACACCGGAGGCGAAGCTGGTGAAACTGAAACTGTTTATTTGGGAGTTTTCAAAAAAGAGGCCTTAAAAGCAGTTAATGGTTTTGATGAACATTTCACAAGAGCTCAAGACTGGGAACTGAATTTCAGATTAAGGCAAGCTGGCGGCAAAATATATTTTGATCCGCGATTAACCGTTACATATAGGCCAAGAAAATCTTTGGCTGCTTTAGCAAAACAGTATTTTGAATATGGAAGATGGCGCAGAGTGGTGGCTCGCACTCACAGAGGGACCATAAACGCTAGATATTTAGCTCCACCTTTTACAGTTGTCGGAACTTCAATCTCTTTGGTTCTGGGATTTCTTAATCCAATTCTCTTCATTCCGGCAGGTGTTTATGCAACTTTCTTAGTTTTTGCCTCAGCCA
>JBEAMP010000074.1:0-8189 GCA_041165905.1 Actinomycetota bacterium | reverse complement strand
AATTCAAAGGTACCGAACACGCAGCAAATTTGTTTGCGCTTAAAGAATTTGGTAATTCGTATACCCGCATGACCAACCCAACCCAAGACGTTGTCGAGCAGAGGCTTGCAAAATTGGAAGGTGGAATTGGCTCTCTTTTAGTCTCTTCAGGTATGGCCGCAACTGCTATGGCTTTAATGAATGTTGCAGAATCTGGTGATCATATTGTTTCAAGTCGAAATGTTTATGGTGGCATTCATAATTTGTTGCACTACACGCTTCCAAAATGGGGAGTTCAAACAACTTTTGTTGATGATGCAAATAATTTAGATGCATGGAAAGCAGCAGTAAAACCAAACACTAAAGCGTTCTTTGGTGAAGGCATCTCTAATCCAATTGCCGCATGCTTAGATATTGAAGGAATTGCAAAAATTGCTCATGATGCTGGAGTACCTTGGATTGTGGATAACACTATTGCCACTCCTTTTGTTACCAAACCATTTGATTATGGCGCAGATGTAATTACGCATTCAGCTACTAAATTCTTATCTGGACATGGCAGCGCCATAATTGGCGCGATAGTGGATTCAGGTAAATTTGATTACAGCAAGAATCCAGATAAATTCCCGGGATTTAATCAACCTGATGAAAGTTACAACAATTTAGTTTATGCACGCGATTTTGGTGTGAATTCACCAGTGGGAAATATGGCATTCATCATCAAGGCTAGAGTTCAATTATTAAGAGATTTTGGATCTTCGGTATCGCCATTTAATGCATGGTTGTTATCTCAGGGAATGGAAACTTTAAGCATGAGAATGCGAGAGCACTTAGCTAATGCTCAGAAAATCGCAGAATGGTTATCAAGCCACCCTCAAGTTGTTCAAGTCATGTATAACGGACTTCCAACATCAGAGTGGAATAGAAACCAGAAGAAATATGCTCCTAAAGGCGGCGGAGCTGTAATGTCTTTTGAAATAAAGGGTGGGAAAGAAGCTGGTATGAAATTCGTTGAAGCTCTGCAACTATTCCGCCATGTTGCAAATATTGGCGATGTTCGATCTTTGGTAATTCATCCAGCTTCAACTACTCATTCGCAACTTGGAGAAGAAGGCATGAGAGATGCTGGTATTAATCCAGGAATGATTAGATTAAGTATTGGTATTGAAGATTTCGAAGATATTAAAGCGGATATGGAGTTAGGGTTTAGAGCCGCCTTATAAATTCTAAAGGTAGAACCATGATAGATAAGGGACCACAACTAGAATTGAGAAAATAGTTGTTACCACGCCATATTTAGCAAATTGCCAAAATGTAATGTGAATTCCATTTTTCTTGGCTAGTCCAATTGCAACTAGATTTGCACTAGCACCGATTATGGTCGCATTTCCGCCAAAGTCTGCACCGAAAGCCAACGCTACCCAGAGAGCATGTTGGGATCTCTCTGCTAATCCAGAAACAATCTCTCCAACGACAGGCGTCATAGAGGCTACATATGGAATATTGTCGACTATTCCAGAGACAACTGCGGAAATTCCAAGAGTTGAAAAAGCAGCAAGGGGGATATTGTCTCCAAAAACTTCCTTTAGAAACTGAGCAAAATTACCAAGCGCTCCAACATTTACTAGCGCCCCTACCATTATAAAAAGTCCAATAAAGAAAATTAGAGTTGACCACTCAATATCAGCCACATAATCTTTAGGCTTTAATCTACTTATTGCCACCAAAATTCCAGCACCAAATAGCGCAATTACAGCGGGTTCAACATGTAAAACGGTGTGAAAACCAAATGCCAAAAGTACAGCGGCAAGCACCGAGAGAGATTTGATTGTCAAAGTTACATCAGTAATTCGTGACTTTGCATCAAGTTTAAGAATAGCTTCTCTTGCCGATGAATCGTTCTTTAAATCTTTGCGGAACATGAAAAGCCAAATTGGAATCATCAAAAATAGTGTAAGGAATGCAACTGGCGCCATGTGTTCTAGAAACCACACAAAACTTAAATTTGCTTTACTAGCAATGATGATATTCGGAGGATCTCCAATCAATGTAGCAGCCCCGCCTATATTCGACGCGAATACTTGTACGAGAATGAATGGGATTGGTGTAACTTTTAAATATTGACAAACAATTAAGGTCATTGGAATCGCAAGTAGAATTGTAGTTACGTTATCAAGTAATGCAGATGCAAATGCGGTAAGAATAGTTAGATATACAAGCGAAGTTCGAGGGTTACCTTTTGATAATTGCAGCGCTTTAATTGCTAAGAATTCAAATACGCCTGTTTTATGGATTATGCTGACAATAATCATCATCCCAAGAAGCAAGAAAATGACGTTCCAATCGACACCAGTAGAGTGGTCGTAAAAGGCCTTTTCAAAATCAGTGGCACCAATAATAAACATGGCTGCTGCCCCAGTTAGAGCAACCGCAATCCTGCTAATCTTTTCTGAAGCAATCGCAATGTAGGCTAATAGAAAAGTGGCTACTGCTAATTGAATTTGCATGTACTAAATATAGTTCAAATGAATATGATGTGCTTACTATGAAGACCGTTTTATTCGTATGCGTTCATAATGCTGGGCGTTCCCAAATGGCTGCAGGTTTTATGCAAACTCTTGGCGCTGGAAAAGTTGAAGTTCTTTCAGCAGGCAGCGCACCAAAGGACTCAATTAATCCAGTTGCTGTTCAGGCTATGGCTGAAGTTGGAATTGATATTGCAAATAACAAACCAAAAATTCTCACTGATGATGCAGTCATTTCCTCTGACGTTGTAATCACAATGGGCTGCGGTGATACCTGTAAATTCTATCCGGGTAAAAGATATGAAGATTGGCAGCTTGATGATCCGGCTGGCCAAGGCATAGAAGCTGTTAGAGAAATTAGAGATGAAATCAAAACTCGCGTGGAAAAATTATTGAGTGAACTTTAACGAACTACTTATAGCAGCCGATAAACTTTCGATTTCAAAGAAGTTCATTGAAATCTGGCTTCCTAAATCTAAATTCGTTGATGCGAAAACAGATGGAGAATCTTTATCAATTACTCGAATCGATAATCCATATTTTGGATTCGGTTTTGGCCCAAATCCGAAGATAGACCATCGATGGAGTAGCTTTGCCCTAACTCGATCTACTCCAAAATCTCTTTCCCAACATTTCAAATTAGCAGGGCAGTGGGATGCTTATGGAATTGAGACTAAGGATTTCCAAGTGGCATACGAAGTTATCACCGATTTTGAAATTATCAATTCATTGATTGAAAAGAATGCACCAGAACTCTCTATTCGAGCTGAAGATGATGAAGTTCTAGCATGGGTAGCAATTGATCAAACGGCAGTAGGCGCAATCTGCGAATGGGAATCAGGTGGCCATGTACTTTCTGCAATCGTTGTTTCAAAAGAGCAGCGCGGTCAAGGTTTAGGTAAAAAAGTCACTAAAGCTTTAATTTCTGAATGTTTTAAAAGAGGAATCAACTATGTGGCTTTGGGCGTGATGGCGAAGAATGAAGCTGCAATTGCCACATATAAATCTGTAGGTTTTGAAGAGTTGGGAAGATTTAATACCTTTAATTTGGATTAAATTGCATTAAATTGGATTAAATAAAAATTTATTGAATCTGGTGCGGGAGGTGGGACTTGAACCCACACGCCGTAAGGCACAGGTTCCTAAGACCTGCGTGTCTGCCGTTTCACCACTCCCGCTGGAGTATTGGAACTGGAGTAGGTTAGTAATAGATTAGCGATATTCAAAATCGAAGCTTCGAAAGGGCACATTAATGTCATACACACCAACACCTGCAGATAAATTCACCTTCGGACTTTGGACCGTTGGTTGGCAGGCACGTGACCCGTTCGGCGATGCAACTCGTGATGCGTTAGATCCAGTAAGAACTGTTAAAGAGTTAGCAGCACGCGGAGCATACGGAGTTACTTTTCACGACGATGACTTAATTCCATTTGGTTCTGATGATTCAAATCGCCGTGCGCATATTGATCGCTTTAAGAAAGCTTTAGATGAAACTGGAATGAAAGTTCCGATGGCAACAACTAATTTATTTTCTCATCCAGTTTTTAAAGATGGTGCATTAACTTCAAATGATAAAGATATTCGTCGCTATGCAATTCGCAAAGTAATGCGAAATATCGATTTGGCCGTCGAATTAGGAGCAAAGATTTATGTTTGCTGGGGCGGCCGCGAAGGTGCAGAATCCGAAAGCTCAAAAGATGCTTATGTTGCGTTAGATCGTTACCGCGAAGGTTTCAACATTCTTGGTCAATATGTTCTTGATAATAAGTATGATATTAAATTTGCAATCGAACCAAAACCAAACGAACCACGTGGCGATATCTTCCTACCAACCATTGGCCATGCACTTGGATTTATTAGTACTTTAGAACATCCAGAGTTGGTTGGTTTGAATCCAGAAGTTGGTCACGAGCAGATGGCTAACCTCAACTTCGTTCACGGAATTGCGCAAGCTTTATGGCAGAAAAAGTTATTCCACATTGACCTAAACGGTCAGCGCGGGCCAAAGTACGATCAAGATTTTGTATTCGGTCACGGCGATTTAAAGAACGCCTTCTTCTTAGTTGATCTTTTGGAGCGCTATGGATATGACGGCATGCGTCACTTCGATTACAAGCCAGTCCGTACCGAAAATGACAATGGCGTTTGGGAATCAGCAACTGCAAATATGCGAATGTACTTGATTCTGAAAGAGCGCGCGAAAGCTTTCAGGAGCGATCCACGTGTAATTGAGGCAATGAAGAATTCAAATATTCCAGGACTTGAAGAACCAACTCTTAGCGCAGGTGAAAGCTGGAGAGATCTAGGGAAGGATTCATTCGATGTTGAAGCCGCAGGTAAGCGCGGCTACAACTACGAAGCGCTAGATCAACTAGCGATGGAACATCTAATGGGAGTTAAGTAAGAACTTAACTTGTAGTTGCTCCGCGACGAGAAATCGCATCGACACCTGCAGAAATCAGAAGAACTGCTCCGGTAACAATAAATTTGATACCTGCTGCATATCCCAAAAGTCCCATGCCATTATCAATTACTGCAACTACTAATCCACCTAGAACTGCATCGCGCATCTTTCCTTTTCCACCGAAAAGTGATGTTCCACCAATAACTGCAGCACCAACTGCATAGAGAAGAGTTGATGAACCACCAGTTGTAGGTGAAATTGAATTCTGCCTTGATGCAAAGAGCATGCCCGCGATAGCTGCAAATGCAGAACAAATCACGAATGCGCTGGTGCGAATATTCTTAACATTGATACCCGCACGTCTTGCAGCTTCAGCATTTCCACCTACTGCATAAATGTGACGACCATACGCAGTACGACTTAATACAAAAGTTCCGCCAACTAGAAGCACCAAAATAACAGGCACTACATAAGGAGTGCCTTTCAAGCTAACTAAATCTGGATTGTTCGAACGTTCAAGATTTAACGCCCAAACTGCACCTACGCCAATTACAAGTAGTGCTGCTGTCTTAATAGCCCAAAGTTTTTTGAGTTCGGATTTCAAGCCCGCTTTGCGACGAGAATTAATTCGAGCCAAACCAATCAAGACGTAAATAGCTGAAACTGCCACAAAGAATGCCCAAGAAAGTAATGGCGATAAATTGTTATTCTGAACTGCCAAAATAGTTGGATCTTCAATACGGATAGTTCCGCCCTCTCCTGCAAGAAGCAGAAGTAGACCTTGGAACATTAAAAATGCGGCCAGGGTTACTACGAATGAAGGAATACCCAAGCGAGATACCATGGTACCGATGGTGTATCCCAGAATTGCACCAACCACAATGCTTACGGCCAAAGCAATCCACCATGGGTAACCATGGTTTGTAATCAAAATAACCAGAACTGCACCGCAAACTCCAGATGCATATCCTGCTGATAAATCAATTTCGCCAAGCAAGAGCACAAATACCAAGCCCATTGCAATAACAGTTACAGATGCTGCTTGGGTAAGCAGATTTGCGAAATTTCCAGGAGTTAAGAAGACATCGCTCATTACTCCGAACACGATGCAGAGTGCAACTAATCCAAGAACGCCAGGTAGCGCACCCATGTCGCCAGATTTAACGCGAGAGATGTAATCATCCCATGCGCCTTTTAGGGTTCCGGAATTTGGGTTAACTTCGGTATTCATTATTCGGTGACCCCCGTAGCTTTACCTGTTGTAATTAATTGAACAACCTGTGCATGTGTTACATCATTTTTCTTAACTTGCGCAGCCATATTTCCAAGATAAAGCGCAGCGATGTTATCTGCTACTTGGAAGATGTCATTTAAATTATGTGAAATTAAAATTACAGCTAATCCATTATCAGCTAAGCGACGAACTAAATTTAAGACTTGTTCGGTCTGTGCCACACCAAGTGCGGCAGTTGGTTCGTCGAGAATAACTACTTTGCTATTCCAAAGAACTGCACGTGCAATCGCAACGGTCTGTCGCTGACCACCTGATAGTGAAGATACAGTCTGGCGAATTGATTTAACAGTACGAACGCTTAGGCCATCAAGAGTTTTGCGTGCTAGCGCTTCCATCTCTTCTTCATTTAACGTAATACCTTTTTTGACTTCGCGTCCTAAAAACATATTGTGCACAATATCTAAGTTGTCGCAGAGTGCTAGATCTTGGTAAACGATTTCAATTCCTAGATCAGTTGCTTCGCGAGGTCCGCCAACGTGGACCTTATTTCCTTCGAAGAAGTAATCACCGCCATCGATGTTGTAAATACCTGCGATACATTTAATTAAAGTTGATTTACCTGCACCGTTATCTCCGACTAGCGCTGTGACTTGGCCAGGATAGGCATCAAAATCAACACCCTTTAAAACCTGTACCGGTCCGAAAGATTTTTCGATTCCTCTTAACGAGAGGATTGGTTGGCTCATTTGGTTTCCTTAGATTTAATATTCTTAAATTCTTAAATTCTTAAATTCTTAAATTGAAATAAATAAGAGTTCGGCCCGAGATTACTCCCGGGCCGAACTTATTTCTATCTACTTATTACTTGATTCCTGCTGCGGTGCAAAGCTTTGTAATGCCCTTGCAAACATCAGCCTTCTTCTGGAATCCATCAGCAATAACAACCTTTACGTTGCTCTTGGTGATTCCAACTGGAACTAGTAGAACTGAAGGAACCTTAACTGTTCCGTTGTCAGTTGTACCGTTTGTCTTAGCAGCCTTGCCGTTGATCAAAGCTACAGCTAGATCTGCTGCGCCCTGAGCTTCTGCCTTGATTGCCTTGTAAACGGTGTTTGATAGGTCGCCAGTTAGAACTGCGCGAAGACCATCAACTGTTGCATCCTGACCAGATACGCAAACCTTGCCATTTAGCTTGTTCTTCTTTAGAACAGCTACTGCTGCAAGACCTAGACCTTCGTTAGCTGAAACTACTGCATCAAGCTTTCCGCCAGCCTTAGTTAGCATCTGCTCGAAAATTGTTCCACCCTTTACGTTATCCCAATCTGGAACAGCCTGGTCAGCTACAAGTGTGCCGCCAGTTGACTTTAGGTATGGACCAACAACTGATGCATAACCCTGCTTGAATAGAGTTGCATTGTTATCTGTTGGTGAACCGTTTAGGTATACAACGCGAGGCTTCTTAACACCCTTTGCCTTTAAGCAATTTACGATGCCCTGACCTTGCAACTTACCAACTGCTACGTTGTCGAATGAAACGTAGTATGAAGCTGAACCGTTAAGTGTTAGACGGTCATAGTCAATTGTTGGTACGCCTTGTGCTTTTGCCTTGTCCTGAACAGCCTTAGCTGAATCTGAATCAAGGTTTACCATGATTAGAACCTTCGCACCCTTTGTAAGCATTTGGTCTGCGATAGTTGCGAATGCAGCCTTATCACCATTTGCATTCTGGATATCAGCTGTTACGCCAGCCTTCTCAAATGCTGCCTTTAGGAATGGACGGTCTGCTGACTCCCAGCGAGCTGAAGAAGCAGCATCTGGAAGAATCACACCAACAAAGCCTGTTGCAGCCTTTGCTGAAGTTGTGACAAAACCAGTAAGAGCAATTGCTGCAGCTGAAACAGATGCAACAAGAGCTAAACGACGCTTTGACATTTAGTTACCTTTCGAAAAGTCCACACATAAGTTGATCCTCGTGATCAGTGGGGCCTATGTGATGAAGTGGGCTAAAAATAGGGCACTTTCAGCAACATTTGAACCCTTGTAA
>JBEAMP010000073.1:0-4753 GCA_041165905.1 Actinomycetota bacterium | reverse complement strand
TCTCCAGCAGCGCCTTCGTTAATTGCTGCGGCCATACCAAGCAGGCCAATAAAGAAGAAGATTGCTGGCTTCTTTAGAGTTTTCTCTTTTTTAACCTCATCGCTCTTATGAATATCAATCTTCGCAGGCAGCCATAAATTTCGAACTGCAATTGCGAGAATAATGAAAATAATTGAGAGCGTTAAAGATTGACTGCGAATTGAATAATTAATCTGGGCGAAAATTCCACCTGTAAGTCCGCCTAGTAGCGCGCCAACGCTAAAGAGCGCGTGAAAACCACTCATTAACTTCTTGCTGGTTTCGTGCTCCAAAGTGGCGGCATGCGAATTCATAGCAACATCTTGCACGGTAATACCGATACCAAAGAAGAAGAAAGAGATTGCAATCGGCAAGGTGGTGTTTGAGAATGCGATCGGAATTAGCGCTAATGCCGCTGCGATAGAACCTATAACTGCAACCGGCTTCGAACCGCGCTTTGCAATAATTTTGCCGACAAACGAGAGTGTAAATAAGACACCAAAGGAGATGCAGAAGAGCATTCTGCCCACTTCGCTAGTTGTGGCATCTAATTGAATTTTGAAATCTGGAAGCCTGGCAACTAGCGCTCCGACAGTAAATCCGTTAGTTACGAATGCGGCTCGCACCGCCCATTTAGCTCTCTGCATAAGGTTTCCGACACTAGACTAAAAAATGAAAAAGATGGAGCAAATGGAAGCAGATAATGTCACATTTTTTAGTAAATTTAGCGCTATGAAGAAAAATTCGCTAAGTTTGATCTTTAATTATGTTAGCACCTCGGTTTTTACGATGGTTCTAATTTCTCCGCTACACAGTATTGTTGATAATGGCGGCGGCGGAGGTTACGTGGATTTAGATTGGAAAACACCATGTTGGTATAAAAACTATAGTTGTGCAATTCTATAAATTATGAAATATAACTACAGAGACAATTTTGAAGAAGAGGGACATATAGGTCCGGTTTTCGACGATGTGCCAGTTGAAACTCATGCAAAGTATCGAATACTTGGAGCTCTATTCTGGATTGCCGTACTCATAATTTCCATTTTTGTAGGGACTCACTTCTAGTAAAAAATAAGATACCCCGTCACTCAAGTAACGAGGTATCTTATGGATTTAATTAGGAGAAGTTATTTTTAGATATCGTAGTAAAGCTCAAACTCAGCTGGATGTGGACGTAGTCGAACATAATCCACTTCTTCCTTGCGCTTGAATGCAATCCAAGTTGATATTAGATCATCGGTGAAGACGCCACCCTTTGTTAAGAAAGAGTGATCCTTCTCTAGAGCATTTAGCGCTGCATCAAGTGATCCTGGAACTTGTGGAATCGCAGCAGCTTCTGCACCTTCTAGTTCGTAAATATCTTTATCAACTGGCGCTGCTGGTTCGATCTTATTTTCGATTCCGTCTAGACCTGCCATCAACATAGCTGCAAATGCTAGATATGGGTTTGATGATGGATCTGGACAACGGAACTCAATGCGCTTTGCCTTTGGATTTGATCCGGTAATTGGGATACGGATACATGCTGAGCGGTTACGTGCTGAGTAAGCAAGATTCACTGGAGCTTCATAGCCTGGAACCAAACGACGATATGAGTTAACTGTTGGGTTAGTGAAAGCAAGAAGCGATGGTGCATGCTTTAAAAGACCACCGATATACCAACGCGCTATATCTGAAAGATCGCCGTAGTTACCAGCTTCGAAGAATAGCGGCTTGCCATCTTTCCAAAGAGATTGGTGAACGTGCATACCTGAACCATTGTCACCATAAAGTGGCTTTGGCATGAAAGTTGCACTCTTGCCATTCTGCCAAGCAGTGTTCTTAACTACATATTTGAACTTCATGATGTCATCACCTGCATTTTCGACATCGCTGAACTTGTAATTAATTTCCATCTGACCTGCAGTACCAACTTCGTGGTGTGAGCGTTCAACTTCTAGACCAACTTTTTCAAGTTGCATTACGATTTCATCGCGAAGGTCTGAGTATTGATCAGTTGGTGAAACTGGGAAATATCCACCTTTGATTCGTGTGCGATAGCCGCGAGATGGTGTGCCATCTGCATCAAACTCTTCGCCGCGATTCCACCAGCCTTCATAAGAATCAATATGGTGATACGACTCGTGCATATCAGTCTTAAAACGAATCGCATCAAAGATGTAAAACTCTGCTTCTGGAGCGAAGAATGCTTGATCTGCAATTCCGGTTGACTTTAGGTAACCAACTGCCTTTGTCAAAACTCCGCGTGGATCGCGTGAGTAAGGTGAGTTATCAATCGGATTATGAACAGAGAAGAGAATGATTAAAGTCTTCTCTTTGCGATAGGGATCAAGATATGCAGAGCTTGGAATTGGCAGCAACTTCATATCTGATTCATGGATTGACTGGAATCCGCGGATTGATGAACCATCGAACATCAAACCATCTGTAAACACGCTTTCATCAAACGAACCTGCTGGAACGTTGAAGTGGTGTTGAATACCTGGAAGATCGATGAAGCGAATATCAATGAGCTTCACATCTTCTTTCTTGATGTAATCAAGAATTTCTTTCGAGTTCTTAAACATTAAATCTCCCAATAGATTTATATTTTCTAATAACCCATCAACGTTGAGGGTTCTAGCCTTTTTGCAGTCTTACAGGTTTTTTAGCCTGGCAGAACCTTAGAGCGAACTTGTTAATTGGGCATACTCTCTTTGTTACAGTCTTGTTTCATGAGGGCAGGAGGTAGGCTTCCCGCTATGTTCAATGGGCCGCAAGTCACACTTTTTCGCCGTATGGCAGGTATTGGTTGTGACTGGCTAGCGTGCTTGGTGATCATCAGAGGATTTGATTTAGATGGCCAATTTGCGACCCTTTTAGTTTTCTTTCTTGAAATGACCTTTTTGACTGCATTTGGCGGCGCTTCCTTTGGTCATCGAATTGTCGGGATAAAAGTAGTTCGGTTTAATGATGGTGGAGCACCATCACCAATTCAAGCAATTGTTAGAACGTTATTAATTTGCACCGTTATCTTTGCAATAACATATGATGAAAATGGTAGAGGAATTCACGAACGTCTAAGTGGTACCTACTTGGTAAAATCTAATTAAACCTAATTAAACCTAATTAAACCTTAGGTACTCGCAAATTCTTTGGCATTGGTCCTTTTGGAATTGGCATATTAAATCCACCAACAGCCTTTAAGCGATTTCTAACTTCACGAACCTGATTATTTGAGAGTTCTTTAGGAAGTTTCTTCATGGTGCGCTGCAATTTATTTATTGCAACTCGACCTTCGCCATCTCCAACAATTAAAGTCGTAACTGGAACACCAGGAACGAATCTTTCAACTTTCTTAGTCTCTTCAGCCAACATAGTGCGAACGCCATTTGATCCTTCGCCAACTAAAACAATTCCTGCACGTCCGACTGCGCGATGGACCATATCTTGCTGCTTATTAACCGCAACCATAGGAGTAGTTGTATAACCACGGCGTATAGCCATCATGACAGATGCGCCAGCACCCATAACTCCTTCGATTGAAGAGTATGCAGCTCGATTTGCAACAAAGCTAAATAGGAACATTGCTCCCAAAAGTGCCAAAGGTAAGGTAATGAAAGCAGCATAGATTGGGCGATTATTTAAACTACCGATAAGAACTCCGATAGAAACAATGGCGACAAAGGTAAATGCCATCGCTGCGCCAATCCATGGCTTCTCTTTTTTAGTTACTTTATAAGCTTCGCGAATCTGTCCGAACATAGTTGGTGAGTTTACCCTTTCAAGAGTTATTCAATTACAGGCGCAGGTGCCGTGCCACCAAGTCTTTGTGGCGCCCAAGGTTCACCAACATGGCTATCCGGGTATTTCTCCTGTAATTTATGGAGCATTTGAATCATGGTTTTTCGAAGCAGCGCCTCTGCCTCTTCAAGATTTCCATCCTTTGCAAAGTGCATCGGTGTTCCGTAAACAATATGAACTGGAATGGATTTGCGGGAAAAGTTTCTGGGTTGTCCTTTAGTCCAAACTCTCTGTGATCCCCATATAACTACAGGAATTACTGGAACTCCAGCACCCATTGCAAGTCGTACTGCGCCAGATTTCATCGCTTTAATTTCAAAAGATTGGCTGATAGTTGCCTCTGGGAAAATTCCAACAATTTCGCCATCACGAAGCGCACGCAGTGCCGTTACAAAAGAAGCGCCGCCATTTTCTCTATCAACTGAAATATGTTTCATACCGCGTAGGAGTGGTCCTGCGATTTTATTATCGAATGCGCCTTTCTTTGCCATAAAACGGATATAGCGCTTTAGATGAAGCGCACCTGTTCCGATAAATGCAAAATCTAAATAACTCACATGATTGCAAGCAATCACCGCGCCACCTTTACGTGGCAAATTATCTTGACCTTCAAATTCAAATTGAATATCAAGGCCTTTCCAGAGCGCCTTAAAAAGGCCAATTACTGGGGGATAAACCAATTCAGCCACGAGCCGCCATTGCCTCTTTATAAAGTCGGCCAGCCCGATAACTTGATCGAACAAGCGGTCCACTCATTACTCCAGAGAAACCAATTGCTTTTGCTTCATCTGCTAATTCGACGAATTCATTTGGCTTTACCCAACGAGAGATTGGGTGGTGCATTGGAGTTGGTCTTAAATATTGAGTAATTGTGATGATGTCACAACCTGCGTTATGTAAGTCTTTGAGTGCTTGAGTTACTTCGTCGCGCTCTTCACCCATTCCAAGA
>JBEAMP010000072.1:0-3537 GCA_041165905.1 Actinomycetota bacterium | reverse complement strand
GTGCCACCTAATTCAACGGGTGCATCAATTCGCCACCACTCGGCATCCATATATGCGCGATAAGATTTTTTAAAACTCTCTGGCAATTTTCCTTCACCAGTTTTTGGATCAAACTCCACACCCAATCGATCACCTTCAACAAAAGATGCCGCAATTTCATTTTCAGATAAACGCTTCATCTCTTCTAACATGCCATTGGCCGTATCAAGGTCAATTTCAGAGAAGAGCCCTTTGCCTAGTAATTGGTCTCGACCAAGAAGTTCAAAGAGGCAGAATTGAATATCGCGCAGGTTGGCTATGTAATGTCCCATGGGCAAAGAATGCTACTCACCAGTAACTTTTTCAAGGGTTGTAACCTCGCGCCTATGAATCAGGGGAATCGGCGCATCTCGAGGGTCTCCCAGCCGGGGACCAAATGGAAGAAGTTGGTCCAGGTTGATGAGCGCCAAGTGGTGGGTGAAGCTCCGCGCTCGCCCGAACCGCTACTTACCTTAATTCATCTATCTGATTTACATATCTGCGATGCGCAATCCCCAACTCGTTTGGAATTTATCGATCGCATGGCAGATCCAGATCACCCAATGCAACCACTTTTACATTACATCGGAACTTATCGCGCGCAAGAATTTTTAACCGTTCAAGTTTTAGAGGCGATGGTTCATTCAGTAAATAAGATTGAAAAAGGACCGCTACTTGGTAAATCTGTTGATGGGGTAATCATCACTGGCGATGTAACAGATAACGCACAAGTAAATGAATTAAATTGGTACAAATCTGTTTTACATGGCGGACCAGTTGCACCAAACTCTGGTAGCGATGAAACTTTTGAAAGTTTTCATTCACCAGATAACAATGATGAGTATTACTACCATCCAGATGTTCCTGGTGCAGATCGTCCACAAAAACTTTATAACTTTCCCGCATTCCCAGGAGTTACCAAAGCTTCGGTTGCACCATTTGTTGCAACTGGTTTAAAACATAATTGGCTAGCAATTCATGGCAATCATGATTCACTTCTTCAGGGAACAACTGCGCCAACGGAGGAGCTAAATAAAGTTGCGACTGGTAATCAGAAATTTAGCGGTTTAAAACCAGAAGCAAATCTCCTTGAATTAATCGAGAAATTTGGCGAAATTGGTCCTGCAGATTATCCAAGCCTTGAATTACTCTTTACCGAAAAAGTTACAGCAGATCCAAATCGTAAATTTATGGATGTTTCAGAATGGGTTAATCAACATACTGATTGTGGCCATGATCATGGATTAAGTAAGAGCAATCCAAATGTTGCTTATTACTATAAAGATTTTGCAAACGATATTCGTTTTATTGCAATGGATACAGTCAATGGATATGGCGGTTGGCAAGGTTGCATTGATCGCGAGCAATTTAAATGGCTTAAAGATTTATTGGATAATTCCAGCGATAAATATGTAATTTTGAGCTCGCATCATCCACTTGAGAAGATCTTTAATCCTTATGCGCCAGAAGGAGTTCCAGAACCAGCGGTGCGCCGCGAACTTTCAGAACTACTTTTTAATTATCAAAATATTATTCTCTGGGTAGCAGGGCATAATCATCAGAATTACATCAATCCAATTACACGCCCAGATGGCAGCCATGCTTTCTGGCATATCCGAACTGCAAGCCATATAGATTGGCCACAACAATCACGAGTCATTGAAATTGCGCGCGATGGCGATGATATTTTGATTGGCACCAGCATCATCGACCATGCAGGGCCACTTGAATTTACTGGTAGCGAATCAGAACTATCTGATCCAATTGCACTTGCCGGATTCTCGCGTCAGCTCTCAGCTAATGATTGGCAGCGCCAAGAGGGGCTATTAGATATCTCATTGGCGGAAGGACGCCCAGAGGATCAAAATGTCTGGCTCCGCGCCAAGGATTTCCAAAGATCTTAAAGAATATTAGATAGGGTCGCGCTGTGCTTTTAAGTGATAAAGATATTCTCGCTCAGATTGAAGCCGGTCGCGTAGCTTGCGAACCATACGAACCGAAGATGATTCAGCCATCATCAATTGATGTGCGTTTAGATAAATTCTTCCGCGTATTTGAAAATCATAAATACGAAGTTATCGATCCATCAAAAGAGCAACCAGAGCTAACTCGCGAAATTGAAGTTGGCAATGATGAGCACTTTATTCTGCACCCAGGCGAATTCGTTTTGGCTTCAACATATGAAGTTGTAACTCTTCCAGATGACATCGCAGGTCGCCTTGAAGGTAAATCATCTTTGGGTCGCTTAGGACTACTTACACATTCGACTGCGGGATTTATTGATCCAGGATTCTCTGGCCACATCACCCTCGAACTTTCTAATGTAGCTAATCTCCCGGTAAAGCTCTTTCCAGGAATGAAGATTGGCCAGCTCTGCTTAATCAAACTCTCATCTCCGGCTCAGAATCCATATGGATCGGCCGTTTATGGCAGCCGATATCAAGGACAGCGCGGTCCAACCGCAAGCCGTTCTTGGCTAAACTTCCATAAGAGCGACGTGAAATAAAAGCTTCTCGTTCGCGGTTTTACATGGCGAATAGGCGGAGGTTTTAAATGAATACCACTTGGATTGTTTTAGGCGCCCTTGCGCTCCTTGTCGTCTTTGGAATCACCCAATACAACAAGTTAATTAAATTAAATATCTCAGTAGATGAAGCATTTGCTCAGATTGAAGTACAGCTAAAGCGTCGTTCAGATTTGATCCCAAATTTAGTCGAAACCGTAAAAGGTTATGCATCTCATGAAAAGGAAGCATTCGAAAAGGTAGTTAGCGCTCGCGCAAAAGCAACTAGCGCAACTGGCATTCATGATGTTGCAGCAGCCGATGGAATGTTGACCCAAGCGTTGCGTGGTCTGTTAGCCGTGGCTGAGGCTTATCCAGATCTAAAGGCATCAGCAAATTTCTTACAGCTACAAGAAGAGTTAGCTACAACTGAAAATAAAGTCGCATTCTCTCGTCAGTTCTATAACGATTCTGTTCGTTCGCTAAATCAATCTGTAAAGACTTTTCCATCTAACTTCTTTGCTGGTTTTGCAAAAGTTAACGAACGTGAGTTTTATGAAGTTGAAGATCCACAAGATCGCAATGCACCTAAGGTTCAGTTCTAATCCAATATAAGAAGTCAAGAACTATATGTCAGAAGTAAATTTCCGCTCCCACCAAGCTGCTAATAAGCGAAAAACTTTCTTCTTATTAGCAAGCTTTGGTGCGTTGATGTGGTTGGTCGTTTACGCAGCGCTTACTTATATGGGCGCTGGCACTGCAGGTATTGTCCCAATTGCAGTCGGATTATCTTTAATTTCAGTATGGGGTAGTTACTACGCTTCAGATAAATTAGTTTTAACGATGACTGGTGCGCGCCAGATTCAAGAGAGTGATAATCCGCGTCTTTTCGCACTAATTCAAGAGGTTTGTTTAGCAAGTGGATTGCCAATGCCAAAGGTTGCGATTGTCGAAGATAACGCGCCAAATGCCTTTGCTACTGGGCGCAATCCAGAACATGCGCTAATTGCATTTAC
>JBEAMP010000071.1:0-4032 GCA_041165905.1 Actinomycetota bacterium | reverse complement strand
GTGCGACAGAGTGCAATTGTTGGAGGCACAGTTGCCACCCAATCTAAACCATAAAAAATCACGAAAACCAAAGTTGATGGATGCAGGGTTGCAAATAATATTGAAGGTAATAGCAACAGAGATAAGCCACGGAATCCGTAATAAAAGAGTAATAACTTTCTTGGATCGTATCTATCTGTTAAATAACCTGAAGCTAGAGTTCCGACCACATCAAAAACACCGATCAAAGCAAGTAACGAAGCGGCTAAAACTTCATGCATACCATGATCATGCGCCGCTGGAATAAAGTGAGTTCCGATTAATCCATTTGTAGTTAGACCACAAACAAAGAAAGTTCCAAAAAGAAACCAAAAATCTTTGATTTTAGAAGCTCGTTTCAAAGAATCAATTGCAATTCTTGCCGCATTGCCTTTTAAATTTTCAGGCGCAACCCAATCCTCTGGAGCGCCATATGGCTTTTGGCCAATTGCTTGTGGGCTTTCATTTAACCCCCACCAAATTAAAGGAATTACAACGGCAGCGCCAATTCCAATAGTTATTGAAACACTCTGCCAACCATGATCTAAAGCAAGTGATGTAAGAGCTGGAAGGAAAATTAATTGACCGGTAGCTGCAGCCGCTGTTAATGCACCTGTCACCAATCCTCTGCGTTTCATAAACCAACGGTTGGCAACTGTTGCAGCAAATACCAGAGCCATTGATCCAGTTCCCACACCTACAACCACTCCCCAAAGCAACACTAGATGCCAAGGTTGCGTCATATGTACGGTGGCAAAAGCGCCAAGACTTACTGCTGTCAAAGCAGACATAACTACTTTGCGAACAGTAAATCGTTCCATTAAGGCAGCAGCAAATGGAGCGGTAAGTCCGTATAGCAAAATATTTACTGAAATCGCTAATGAAATCTGATCTCTAGACCACCCAAATGCTTCTTCAAGTGGAACGATTAAAACTGAAGGCGCAGAGCGATAACCAGCTGATGCAACTAGCGTGAGCCAAGTTATTCCAACTGCAATCCATGCTGGATGTAACTTGTTGCGCTTCATTTAATTATCGTTAATTATCGTTAATTAAGGTAGTCGAAGCCAAACTGCAGTATCTGCAGGAATGTGTTCGCCCTTTAGCGGTGCTGATGAAATTAACACTTCTGATCCATAAGGAATCACAACTTCAGCTGGCCCGAAATTTACATAACATGCAAATTTTCCTGGTCGCTGAAATGCAATTACATCATCAGTTGAGTCAATCCAATTCATTTCGCCATCGCCAAGTCCTGCTTCACCTTTGCGAATGCTTAAAGCTGCTTTAACCATTTCGAAGAATGAGCCTTTGACTCCTTGTTGAGTATCAACAGCGCGCTCTCCCCAACCAGCAGATTGTGGCAACCAAGCTTTATCTGTAGTTAAAGATTTATTAGAAGAGAAGCCATGAGCACCCGCTGGGTCTTTAGTCCAAGGAATTGGAACTCGGCAGCCGTCGCGACCACGATCTGTGTGGCCAGACATTTTCCAGATTGGATCTTCTAAACGATTTTCTGGGATATCTCGCACTTCTAATAAACCAAGCTCTTCACCTTGATAAATATATGCACCGCCCGGAAGCGCAAGTTCTAGAAGTGTTGCAGCGCGGGCACGCAATAAAGCGCGCTCCTTATTTAACTTCTTTGGATCACCAAATTTCTCTAGACCTTTACCTTTATTTTGTAGCCCAAGATCTAATCGATCAGGTTTACGAACTACGTCATGGTTTTCCCAAACCCATGAAGGCGGAGCGCCAACTTTTACAACTTCAGTCATTGATTTATCAATAATCTGTTTGAGAGATTTCGCTTCCCATTTTGCAGTTAAAAATGAGAAGTTGAAGGATTGATGTAATTCATCAGGGCGAACATACATGGCAGTTCTTTGATCAGTTGGGGCCCAAGCTTCAGAGACCAACATCGGATCATGTTTGTAAGTATTTGTAATCTTGCGCCAATCGCGATGAATATTATGAACTTCATCTTGATCCCAATATGGGCGATAGTGGCGATCTAATAATTCAACCTCTGCCATATCAACATCTGGCAGACCTTTCTCTTTCCACATTCCATGAGCTACGTCGATGCGGAATCCATCAAATTCAAGATCTAGCCAAAACTTAAAGATGTCGCGGAAATGTTGCCAAACTTCTTCATTCTCCCAATTGAAATCCGGCTGTTCGACTGCAAATAAATGTAAGTACCACTGCCCTGGTTTGCCATCTTTTTCGATGACTCTCTCCCAAGCTGGGCCACCGAAGACAGCTTCCCAATTATTTGGTGGCAAATCTCCGTTTTCGCCTTTGCCATCACGGAATATATAACGTGCACGTTCTTTCGATCCTGGCTCTGAATTTAAAGCTGCTTGAAACCATTCATGCAAGTCAGAAGAATGATTAGGAACTAAATCTAAAATGATCCGAATACCTAAATCATGCGCTTCTTTAATTAAAGCTTTTGCATCATCCATAGTTCCGTATTCAGTATTTACATCCATGTAATCAGCTACATCGTAACCATGATCTTTTTGCGGAGATTGGAACCATGGATTTATCCAAATGCAATCAACTCCAAGATCCTTAATATATGGAAGTCTTGATCTAATACCGTTTATATCGCCAATACCATCACCATTTGAATCAGCATAAGACCGAATATAAATCTGATATGTAACTGCATCGCGCCACCATGGGCGTTCTTCACGTACTGGCAAATTAGTATGCATCAATTTCCTTCCAGGTATTGGCTGAGGAATTCACGCTCATTGTCGCGAAGGCGACGAGCTTTCTCTGTGTCCATATCAACGCCGACTTGGACAGTTTTTCCACGAGCACGCAGAGTACCGCCTTGCGACATCTCATAAACCATAACAAATGAAGAGTTGCTAACTTTTTCTATATAAATTTCCACATCAAGGGTTGTACCTGTTTGATGGATTGGTGCAAGGAAATCAACCTCTGCTCTTGCAACAACCATATCTGCAAGTAATGGTTCCTCGCCCTTAGCTATCCGAGAAAACCAAGTGAAATCTGCACGCGCTTCTTGCATGTACACAAGATAAGCCGCATTATTAATATGCTTAAAGGCATCTAAATCGGCCCAACGAATTTGAAGTTGGCACTTGTGGCGCATTATCGAGTTAACTTTCTATAGGTAGCACGATGTGGTCTTGCTGCTTCTGGTCCAAGGCGATCAATTTTATTCTTTTCATAACTTTCAAAGTTGCCTTCAAACCAGAACCACTTGGAATCACCTTCGTAAGCCAAAATATGTGTTGCTACACGGTCTAAGAACCAGCGATCGTGAGAAATCACAACTGCACATCCTGGAAATTCGAGAAGTGCATTTTCTAATGAACCAAGTGTTTCAACATCAAGGTCATTAGTCGGTTCGTCGAGCAGCAATAAATTTCCGCCCATTTTAAGAGTCAAAGCTAAGTTGAGACGATTTCTTTCACCACCAGATAAGACACCTGCTGGTTTTTGTTGATCTGGTCCTTTGAAACCGAAAGCTGATACATATGCACGTGATGGCATTTCAACTTGGCCAACTTTGATGAAATCTAGACCGTCAGATACCACTTCCCAAAGTGTTTTCTTTGGATCGATTCCACCACGTGACTGATCTACATATGAAATCTTCACAGTTTCGCCAACTTTTACGCTGCCTGAATCTGGAGTTTCCATTCCCATAAGCATTTTAAATAACGTGGTTTTACCAGCGCCATTTGGTCCAATGACACCAACAATTCCGTTACGTGGCAAGGTAAAAGATAAATCATCAATTAATAATCGATCTCCAAAGCCCTTTGATATGTGATCAACTTCGACAACTACATTTCCAAGTCGCGGCCCAGGTGGAATTTGAATCTCTTCGAAGTCCAATTTTCGCATCTTGTCAGCTTCTGCAGCCATCTCTTCATATCGAGCAAGACGGGCTTTAGATTTCGCTTGGCGGCCCTTTGCATTTTGGCGAACCCATTCAAGTTCATCGGCTAATCGCTTCGCGCGCTT